>NZ_JBKFBI010000280.1:0-2304 GCF_053346095.1 Methylobacterium sp. A52T
TCCACCAGCGGCACCGTCACGGGCGGGCTGACCAATGCCGGTCTGACCCTCAACACCGGCGCCATCGGCGGCGGCGTGGCCAACAGCGGTGTCCTCAGCAACGCCGGCACCCTCGCGGGCGGCCTGACCAACACCGGAACGGCCCTCAACACCGGCGCCATCGCCGGCGGCGCGGCCAACAGCGGCAGCCTGGTCAACGCCGGCACCCTCGCGGGCGGCCTGACCAACGCCGGCACGGCCCTCAACACCGGCGCCATCGGCGGCGGCGTGGCCAACACCGGCTTCCTCGCCACCAGCGGCACGATTGCCGGCGGCCTGACCAATGCCGGCACCGTGCTCGCCAGCGCCGGCCGCATCGACGGCGCCATCGCCAACAATGCCGGCCTGCTCGCCGTCGCCGGATCCGTGGCCGGCACCGGCCCCTTCGCCAACGCCGCCGGCGCGACGCTCGCCGTCACGGGCGGCGGCAGCTACAGCCTCGCCGGTCCCCTCGCCAATGCCGGCCTCGTCGCCGTCGCCCAGAGCGCCAGCCTCACCGCCTCCGGCGGCCTCAGCAATGCCGGCCTGGTGGCCAGCGACGGCACCCTCACCGCCGACCTGACCAACACCGGCGTCGCCCGCCTGTCCGGACAGTTCAACGGCACGCTCACCAACGCCGGCCTCGTGCAGATCACCGGCCCGCTCGCCGGGCTGACCGGCCTGACCAACACCGGCGCCCTCGACCTCGGCGGCACCGCCCTCACGCTCACCGATCTCGCCGGCCCGGCCTCCGCGGTCCTCGGCAACGGCGCCCTCACGGTCGCGGGCGCGGCCGCCTCCACCTACGCCGGCGCCATCCTGGAGACCGCGAGCCCGACCAGCCTGACCAAGGCCGGCCCCGGCACGCTCACGCTCACCGGCCTCGGCCGCTTCTCAGGCCCGACCACCGTCCAGGCCGGCACGCTCTCGCTCAACGGCCTCTGGACCTCGCCGGTCACGGTCGCGGCCGCCGGCACCCTGCGCGGCATCGGCACCGTCGCGGCCCCGGTCACGGTCGCCGGCGCCCTGCGGCCGGGCAACTCCCCCGGCACGCTCACCGTGCTCGGCCCGGTGGCGTTCGCCCCCGGCAGCAGCCTCGGCCTCGACATCGACGGCCCGGGCACCGGCACCGGCGCGGGCAGCTACGCCCGCCTGCTGGCGCTCGGCCCGACCGGCACGGTCTCGGCCAACGGCACCCTGGTGCCGGAACTGCGCGGCATCACCGGCAACGCCACCAACGGCTTCACCCCCGCGCTCGGCCAGCGCTTCGGCGTGCTGACCGCGCAGGCCGGGCTGTCGGGCTCGTTCAGCGGGCTCGCCCAGCCGGCGGCGGGCCTGCCGGCGGGCACGCGCCTCGACGCGCTCTACGCCGCCACCGGCCTCGACCTCGTGGTCACGCCCGCCGCCTACGGCAACCTCGCCGGCCTCGGCCTCGCCCAGACCGGCAACGCCCGGGCCGTGGGCGCGGCCCTCGACCTCGCCCGCCCGGCCGCCGGCACGCGGCCGGACGCGGCGCGAGCGCGGGTGTACGACCCGCTCTACGCGGCCGGCCCGGCGACGCTGCCGGGCGGGCTGGCGAGCCTGTCGGGCCAGAGCTACGGCGACGCGGTGATGACCGACCTCGCCGCGCGCCGGCTGCTCTCCGACACGATCGACCGGCACCAGCGCGGGCTGGGCGGGGGCGCGGGCGCGTTCGGCGCGGGCGATCCGGGCCCGGGCCCGAACCGCACGGCTTTGCAGGTGCGCGGCGGGGCCGGGGCGGCGGCGGCGCCGCTGGCGGTGGGCGAGGGCCGGGTCTGGGCCGACGCGCTGTACGGGTTCGGGGCGCGGGCCGGCGACCGGGCGGCTTCGGGGGCCGGGTTCGACGCGGGCGGGCTGCTGATGGGCGTCGACCGTCAGGTCGGGGCGGACACGCAGGTGGGCGCGGCGTTCAGCTACCTGCGTGAGGGCGGCACGTCGCGGGGCGCGGGGCTGGGGCGGTTCACCACCGACAGCTACGGGGGCACGCTGTACGCGAGCACGCGGCTGGGCGCGGTGGTGCTGCGCGGCACGGCGGGGGTGTCGTACGCGGACGGGCGGGTGGACCGGACGGTGGCGCTGGGCGCGGCGGTGTCGCAGGCCTCCGGGCTGTCGTCGGGCTGGAACGGCGGGGTGTCGGGCTTTGCCGGGTACGCGCTGGCGACCGGCCTGCCGGTGGAGGTCGTGCCGGAGGTGGGCTTCAGCTACGACCGGCTGACGCGGGGCCGGGTGTCCGAGCGGGGCGGTCTGGTCGGGCAAGGTCTGGTC
>NZ_JBKFBI010000281.1:0-2269 GCF_053346095.1 Methylobacterium sp. A52T
CGCGACGCCGCGGCGGCCAAGCCCGGTGGCCGGCCGCCGGCCAGGCGCTCGGCGGCCCCCTCCCCGGCCCTCGCCACCGCCCCTGCCCCCGCTTCTGCCCCCGCGCCCGGTCCGACCCGGCGCGAGCAGCGCGCCGCCGCCTCCACGACCCTCGCCTCCGGCGTGCAGACCCTGACGGTCGAGCCGGACGAGGCCGGGATGCGGATCGACCGCTTCCTCACTGCCCGCTTCCCGCTCCTGCCCTTCACCCGCGTGCAGACCATCGTCCGCAAGGGCGAGTTGCGGGTCGACGGCAAGCGCGCCAAGCCGAACGACCGGCTGGAGCCGGGGATGAGCGTGCGCGTGCCGCCGCTGCGCCTCGACCAGCCCACCGAGCGGCCGCGCAGCGCCGCCCGCGAGCAGGACGACGCCGCCTTCATCCGGTCGCTGATCCTCTACGAGGATGCCGACATGATGATCCTCAACAAGCCCTTCGGCCTCGCGGTCCAGGGTGGTTCGGGGACGGTCCGGCACGTGGACGGTCTGCTCGCCGCCCTCACGGGTCCGGACGGCCAGAAGCCGCGCCTCGTCCACCGGCTGGACAAGGACACGGCCGGGTGCCTGATCATCGCCAAGACCCGGCTCGCCGCCGCGACGCTGGCCAAGAGCTTCCGGTCCCGGGCGGCGCGGAAGATCTACTGGGCGCTCACCGCGGGCGTGCCGCGGGTCCGGCAGGGACGCGTCTCGACCTACCTCGCCAAGGAGGAGCCCACCGACGCCGACGCGCGGATGCGGGTCGCCAAGCACGGCGACGAGGGCGCGAGCCACGCGCTGACCTACTATGCGATGGTCGATCAGGCCGCCCAGAAGCTGTCCTGGCTGTCGTTCAAGCCGGTCACCGGCCGCACGCACCAGCTGCGCGCCCACGCGGCCCATATCGGCCACCCGATCGTGGGCGACCCGAAATACTTCTCCGTCGAGAACTGGGAGCTGCCGGGCGGCATCCAGAACCGCCTCCACCTGCTCGCCCGGCGGATCGTCATCCCGCATCCGCGGACCGGAAAGCCGGTCGACGTGAGCGCGCCGCTCCCGCCCCACATGGCCCAGAGCTGGAACCTCCTGGGCTTCGACGCCGCCCGCTACGACCCGATCGTCGAGGCCCCGGAGGCCTGAGCCCGCAGCCAGGGCACGATCGCGTCCGCGAGGGCGTCGGGGGCCTCGAACGGCAGCATGTGGCCCGACCCGTCGATCACCGTCAGGGTCGCGCCCGGGATGCCGTCGCGGAGCTCCCGCGCCTCGTCGAGGCTGCGCAGGGCGTCCTGGGCCGCCGCCACGACCAGGGTTGGGCAGCCGATCGCGCCGAGGCGGTCGCCATCGGATTCGCGCGCCTGCCCGGCCTGGCGCAGGAAGACCTCTCCGCCGAGCCGGTCGCCCATCTGCCGGATCCGGGCCAGGAGGGCGCCGTCGCCGGCGCGGTCCGGGTGCACCGACTGGAGGATCGCCGATCGGCTGAGGCCCCGGTAGCCCTGCTGGCGGATATGGGCGACCGCGGCCGCCTTCCGGCGCGCCTGGGCCGGCGTGTCGGCCCGCGACGAGGTGGCGACGAGGACCAGCGCCTCCACCCGGTCCGGCACGAGCCGGGCGACCGCGCGGGCGACGTAGCCGCCCATGGAGAAGCCCACGAGCCCGAAGCGCGGCGGCGCCTCCGCGACGACGCGGCGCGCCATGTCGGCGATGGCGGCGTCCCGCGCGAGGTCGCCGTGCGTGATAGGACCCACCTCGGCGAGGCGCGCGACCACGTCCGACCAGAGGTCGGCATCGGTCATGAAGCCGGGCAGCAGCACGAGGTTCATCGCCGGATCACCCTTCCCGTCCCCCAGATAGCCGGCACGCGGGCGCCCGTCAGCGCCGCGGTATCTCCGGTGAAAGTCGGGTGCGGTCCGGGCGTCCCGCGCGGCGCATGCCTTGGCAACCGGCCGCGCCGCCTCATATGCTGCCCCGCGCCCCGCCGATCCGTCGCGGGGCCTGTTCCCGGCGATTCGAGACCCTGACACATGAAGCTCGCGATGCTGGCCTGCCTCGCCGCCCTGTGCCTCACCGGGCCGATCGCGCATGCCGCGCCGGGCGAGACGACCAGGGCGGCGCCGACGGCGAACGGCACCCACCCCCCCGAGACGGCGGCCCCGCATCCGGCCCCGGCGCCCGCCCCGGGCGCGGCGCCCGCGCAGGCCGCCCCGCGCACCGCCAACAGTGCCCGCGCGGAGCGCCGGCGCCGCTCCTACGCGGCCTG
>NZ_JBKFBI010000282.1:0-2238 GCF_053346095.1 Methylobacterium sp. A52T
GCCGCCCCCCCCCCCCCCCCCCCCGGGCCCCCGGAGGGGGCCGGGCGGCGGGCCGCCGGGGGCCGGCGGACGAGCGCGGCCGCCGGGCGGGCGTGGACGACCGGCGGCTCGCTGACCCGCCGCGTGTCGCGCGGCGTGAACCTCTCGAACGTCGCGTTCCGGCCTCGCCCGCCCCGCTACCGCGGTCCGGCACGCCGATCGGCGCCCGCGGGCCGTGCGACGGCGGCACGCGACCGTCCGCGACGAGGTCGACCGTTTCGGCCGACCGTTCCGCCGGGAGCGCGATGAAGCATATCTCGCATGTGTGGCCGGCATGGAATTATTCCAATGTTCGGCAGATGATCGGCGGGCGCGGCGCTGAAGGACAATTGATTCGATCCGCGAGCTTCGCGGTATAACTTTATTTTTAGGGAGGAATATTTGAGATGACGATCGGTAGAAAAATATTTTATCTTATCAGCGGCATCCTGCTGGCATTCATATCGATCGTGGGCGTCCAGGTCTCGTCCGTCGGCGCGGTGATGATGGAGGGGCGCAAGGCCGCCGTCCGCGCCCAGGTCGAGTCGGCGCACGGCATCGTGGCGGCGTTCGCCCGGCAGGCGGAGGCCGGCGCCGTCCCGGCCGACGAGGCGCGTCGGCGCGCGGCGGAGGCGCTGCGGGCCATGCGCTACAACGGCGGCGACTACGTCTTCGTCTACAGCTCGGAGCCGGGCAACATCGGCCGCAACGTCGTGCACCCCGATCCCAAGATCGAGGGCACGCGGTCCCGCGACGACGCGGCGATGAAGAAGACCTTCGTCTGGACGATGATCCAGCATGCCCGGGAGGGCGGCGGCTTCACCGAGTACCGCTGGGCCCGCCTCGGCGAGACCGAGCCCGCCCCGAAGGTCGCCTACTCGCTCGCCTACGAGCCCTGGCAATGGGTGATCAGCTCGGCCCTGTACGTCGACGACATCCACGCCCTGGACCGGGCGCGAATGGTCACCACCCTGCTCTGGCTGATTCCCCTCGGGATCGCGATCGGGCTGGTCGGGTTCCTGCTGGCGCGCAGCATCACCCGCCCCCTGAGCGCCTTCACGGCCGCCCTGCGCCGCCTCGCCGGCGGCGCGACGGACGTCGCCATCCCGGGTCTCGGCCGGCGCGACGAGATCGGCCAGATGGCCGAGGCCGCCGGCGTGTTCCGGGACAGCATGATCGAGGCGCGGACCCTGTCGAGCGAGCAGCGCGCCGAGCAGGAGCGTCGGCAGGAGCGGGCCCAGTGGATGGAGGCGGTGACCCGCAGCTTCGACACCGAGGCGAGCCAGCTCCTGGCACGGGTCGACACCGCCGCGGCCGGCATGCGGGAGGCCTGTCGGGCGATGGCCGACACCGCCGCGCAGGCGTGCCGGCAGGCCGGCCCGGCCGCCGGGGCGGGGGGGCCGGGCCGCCCCCCCGGGGCGGGCCCCCGGCCGGCCCGGCCGGCCCGCGGGGGGGGCCCAGCAGCCCGCCGCCAACGTGCAGAGGGGGGCGGCGGCGACCGAGGAGCTGTCCGCCTCGATCGGCGAGATCGGCGGGCAGGTCACCAAGTCGGCCGCGATCGCCGGTCAGGCGGTGAGCGAGGCGGAGCGGACCGACCGGCAGATCCGCGGCCTCGCCGGGGCGGCGGAGCGGATCGGGGAGGTCGTGCGGATCATCTCGGCGATCGCCGAGCAGACCAACCTGCTGGCGCTGAACGCCACGATCGAGGCAGCGCGGGCGGGCGAGTCGGGACGCGGCTTCGCGGTGGTCGCCGCCGAGGTGAAGGGCCTGGCCGGGCAGACCGCGAAGGCCACGGAGGAGATCACGGCGCAGATCGCGGCGATCCAGGGCGAGACGACGGAGGCGGTCGGCGCGGTCCACTCGATCGGGAGGACCGTCGACACGATGAACGCGATCGCCAGCGCGATCGCGGCGGCGGTCGAGCAGCAGCGGTTCGCCACCGGGCACATCTCGCAGAACATCGACGAGGCCGCCCGGGGGACCGACGCGGTGAGCGCGAACGTGGTCTCGGCCTCGTCGGCGGCGGAGGCGACGCACCGCGTGGCCGGTGAGGTCGGTGCCGCGGCCGGCGACGTCTGCCGCAGCGCCGAGGCCCTGCGCGCCGAGGTGATGCGCTTCCTCGTCGAGATGCGCGCCGCCTGATCGCGCCGTCGCCCCCGGCCGGGGCCGGCGGCCCGGGGGCCGGCCCGGGCCCCGCGCGCGGGGGGGGGGCGCGGGCCC
>NZ_JBKFBI010000283.1:0-2175 GCF_053346095.1 Methylobacterium sp. A52T
CCCCCCGAAGCCCCACGGGCCCGCCCTCCACCCCCGCGCCGGGGCCGGCGGCGGCACGGCCGCCGACATCGCGACGCCGGGCCCGGTGCTCGACGCGGTCGGGGCCGGGCTCGCCCAGCACCTCGCGGCGGGCGGCTACGGCGTCCTGGCCTACGCGGATCTCGGGCGCTGGCTGCTGCTGCTGGCGGCGCTGCCGGCGCTGCTGCTGTTCCGCAGGAGCGCGTGATGCGGCTGACCCTTCCCGAGACCGGCCTCGCCGCCCCGCTCCGGGCCGGTCTGCCGCCGCGCTGGCGGCGGCTCGCCCGGATCGCTGGCCTCGCCCTCGCGGGTGTCGGCCTCCTGGCGCTGCTCGCGGTCTCGCAGCCCCGCACCGGTTTCGGGCGGCTGCTGATGGGCCTCGGCCTGCCGGGCCTCGCGGCGGACGTGTTCGTCGATCCGGCCTGGCGCGCCGCCGCGCTCTACGAGGCCGGCCGCTACGAGGAAGCGGTCACGCTGTTCCGTGGCGGCGGGCGGCGGGCAAGCTACAATCTCGGCAACGCGCTCGCGAGGGCCGGCGACCTCGACGGGGCGCTCGCGGCCTACGACGAGGCCCTGCGCTTCAACCCCCGCGACGCCGACGCCCAGGCCAACCGCTCGCTGATCGCCCGGATGCGGGCCGAGGTGATTGACCGCGGGCCCGGCGGCGGCATCGCCAACGGCACCGCCCAGTACGGCGCCCGCTACAACAACACCGCCAACCAGGACCAGAACAACGACATCAACGCCGCCTCCAGCGGCGAGGGCCTCGCCGGCAACAAGGAATCGAACGCCAGCGCGTCGCTGCCCGGCAACAGCAAGGTCGCCCGCCGCGGCAAGGCCGAGCAGCAGTCGATCGACGCCGGCAAGGGCCAGGCCCGGGGCTCGGCCGGCGACGCGGCCGGCCGCGGCCGGACCGGCGGCGGCTCCGCCATGGTGGCCGAGGCGCCCGAGCGCGAGGTCCGCCGGGTGACCAAGAGCTTCGAGGCCCACGAGATCCGCCCGGACCGGCTCTGGCTCCAGACCCTGCCGGACGATCCCGGCCGCTATCTCAAGCTGCGCCTGCGCGCCGAGCAGACCCGCCGGGTCGAGGCCGGCACCGCGATCCCCGCCGGGAGCAACCCGTGGTAAGTGTTTTCGGCGTTTCCGGGCGGCGCGCCCTGACCCGCGCCCTCATCCTCCTCGCGCCCTTCCTCGCCCCCCTTCCCGCCCGGGCCGAGATCGAGCCGGGCGACCTCACGCTGACGGTGACCGCGGAGCTCAACGGCAACAGCGCGCCCTTCCCCCGCGAGATGGTCCTCCTGAAGATCCACGGGGTCTACAAGCAGCCGATCCTGCTCGAGGAGGTGGTGCAGCCCTCCCTCGCGAACTTCTCGTGGACGCAGCTCGGCCGCGACCACTGGAGCCGGACCAAGCTCCCCGACGGCCAGAGCGCCATCGCGTTCGACCGCACCGTGGCGGTCTTCCCGCACCATGCCGGCCAGTTCACCATCGAGCCGTTCGTCCACAAGCTCACCGTCAACGATGTCGGCGAGCGGCGGGTCGTCGAAGTCCGCTCGAAGCCGATCCCCTTCCCGGTCGCACCCTGGACCGAGCCCACCGGCGGCCCCGACGCCAAGGAGCCCTGGTGGCTGCCCGCCAAGGACGTGGCGATCACCGATTCCTGGAGCCCTGACCCGGAGACCATCAAGGTCGGCGAGACCACCCGCCGGATCGTCACCCTGGAGGCCCAGGGTATGGTCGCCGAGGGCCTGCCGCCCCGGCCGGTCATGCGCACCCGCGGCATCATCACCTTCGCGGGGCCCGTCACCCGCGAGACGCTGCTGACGCCCTCGGGGCCCGTGGCGCGGGCCACCTACCAGTGGGACGTGAAGCCCGGCGTGCCGGAGATCATCCCCCTCGACGCCATCGCGATCCCGTGGTTCGACACCAACACTCGCACGATGCGCGAGACCGAGATCCCGGCCCGGCAGATCGGCGGCGGCCTGCCCGACCGCGAGACCGAGCGGGCGCCCCCCGCGATCCCCTCGCCCCTCGCGGTCCCCGCCTCGGCGCTCGCCGCCTTCGGGCTGGGCCTCGCGCTGATCGGCTTCGGCCTCGGGCGGCCGCGCCTGCGCCTCTCCGGCGCGGCGCGCCGGGCCCTGCGCGCGGCGGCCCGGG
>NZ_JBKFBI010000284.1:0-1907 GCF_053346095.1 Methylobacterium sp. A52T
GCGCGCCCGCCGGCCCTGGCGGCGGCGCTCGCGGTGGCGGCCGCGTTCCTCGGCTTCGCGGCGGCGACCTGGCGGGTCTCGCAGGTCGCCGCACCGATCCTCACCCGCACCACGATCGGCCCGCTCGTCGGAACGGTCGAGGCCCTGGACGAGCGCGAGGTGGGCGCCCGGCTGGTGATCCGGGTGGAGAGCTTCGCCGGCCTCGCGCCGGAGGCGCGGCCCGCCCGGGTCCGGGTCTCGTTCCGGAAGACGCCGATCCCCCGTCCCGGGGACGGGGGCGCCGCCACGGCCCGGCTGCTGCCGCCCCCGGAGGCGGCCCGGCCCGGCGGCTACGACTTCGCCCGGGACGCCTATTTCCAGGGGATCGGCGCGGTGGGCTCGCTGATCGGCACCGTCACCGTCCGGGAACCGTCCGGGTCGCCGCCGCTGGGCCTGCGGCTTGCCGCTGCGCTCGACGCGGCGCGCAACGGGCTGACGCGCCGGATCGCGGAGGCCGCCGGCGGCCAAGCGGGTGCGGTGGCGGCGGCCCTGGTGACGGGCAAGCGCGGCCTCATCGGGCCGGCCACCAACGACGCGCTCCGCGCCGCCGGCATCTACCACGTGGTGTCGATCTCGGGCCTCCACATGGTGCTGGCCGCCGGCGTGGTGTTCTGGCTGGTGCGGGCGCTCCTCGCCGCGGTGCCGCTCTGCGCGCTGCTCTGGCCGATCAAGAAGATCGCGGCCTGCTTCGCCATGGTCGGCGTCACCGCCTACTGCGCCTTCTCGGGCTGGGACATCGCGGCCGAGCGCTCGCTGATCATGACCCTGATCATGCTGGGCGCGATCCTGGTGGACCGGCCGGCCCTGTCGATGCGCAACCTCGCCCTCGCGGCGCTGATCGCGCTCGCCCGGGAGCCGGAGGGCCTGCTCGGCCCGAGCTTCCAGATGTCCTTCGGCGCCGTGGCCGGGCTGATCGCCTGCGCGCGGCTGATCGACGGGCGGCTGCTCGTGCGCCCGGGGGCCGGGCGGATCGGGCGGCTCGTCGGGACCGGCCTGTCGGCGATCACCGGGACCCTGGCCACGACCCTGGTGGCGCAGGTCGCGACGGCCCCCTTCGCCACCTACCATTTCCAGACGGTCCAGCCCTTCGGCCTCGTCGGCAACGCCCTAACCCTGCCGCTCGTCTCCCTGGTGGTGATGCCCGCCGCGGTGATCGGCTGCCTCGCCTATCCCTTCGCCCTCGACCGGCCGGTCTGGTGGCTGATGGGGCAGGCGGTGGCCGGGATGCTGGCGATCTCGGACTGGATCGCCGGGTTCGAGCGGGCGGTCCTGGTGCTGCCGGCCTTCGGCGCCGGGGCGCTGGCCCTGCTGACCGCCGGCCTGCTGCTGGGGACGCTGCCGGCCTCGCGCCTGCGCTGGCTCGCCGTGCCGCCGGTGCTGCTCGGGCTCGTCCTCGCGGCCCGGCCCGACCACTACGACCTCTACGTCGACCGGCAGGGCGCGGGGGCCGCGGTGCGGGGCCCGGACGGGCGGCTCACGGCCCTCGGCAGCCCCTCGGGCTTCGTCCTCGAGCAGTGGCTGAAGGCGGACGGCGACGGGCGGCGGTCCGCGGCGCTGATCGTCCGGTCGGGCAGCGGGCGCTGCGACCCGCTCGGCTGCACCGCCCGGCTGCCGGACGGGCGGGCGGTCGCCCTGGTCCGGGACCGGCGGGCCTTCCCGGAGGATTGCGCCCGCGCCGCGGTGCTGATCACGGGCCTCGCGGCGCCGCCGACCTGCACGGGGCCGCTGGTGATCGACCGGCGCGTCCTCGCCGCCCGCGGGGCCGTGGCCCTCCGGACCGACGGCGACGGCTTCGCCGCGCGCTACGCCCGGGACGACGGCCGCGCCGTGCCCTGGCGGCCGGCCGCGGGGCGCGGGCCGGGACCGCC
>NZ_JBKFBI010000285.1:0-1741 GCF_053346095.1 Methylobacterium sp. A52T
GCCGGGCGCCTCGTCCTGGCGCCGCGCGCCACGCGCCTGCCCGCACCGGAGCAGCCCGCCCCCGAGGCCGAGGCGGCGCCGGCGGAGCCGCCCGAGCCGAACGACGCGGAGGAGGCGTCGGGTCCGGCCGCAGAGGCGCCCGACGACGTCGTGCTGGAGGCGGTGCGCGCCGCGATCCCGCCGAACCTCCTCGACCAGCTGCTGGCGGGCGCGCAGCGCCTCCCGGCCGCGAAGGCCGGCCGGGTCGGGCAGGCGGCCTCGGCCCGCACCGGCCGCCCCGTGGGCAGCTGGCGGGGCGACTCGCGGCGGGGACGGCTCGATCTGCTCGCCACCCTGCGGGCGGCGGCGCCCTGGCAGGCCGTCCGCAGAGTGGAAGGAGAGACGCGCCGCATCGTGGTGCGGCGGGACGATCTGCGGATCCGGATCCTCAAGCAGCGGACCGAGACCACCACGGTGTTCTGCGTGGACGCCTCGGGCTCGGCCGCCCTGGAGCGGCTGGCGGAGGCCAAGGGCGCGGTCGAGCTGCTGCTGGCGGAGGCCTATGTCCGGCGAGACCGGGTGGCGCTGGTGGCGTTCCGCGGCGCCGGCGCGGATCTCGTTCTGCCGCCGACCCGGTCGCTCACCCGCGCCAAGCGCGGGCTCTCGGGACTGCCGGGCGGGGGCGGGACGCCGCTCGCCGCGGGAATCGACGCCGCGGTCGCGGTGGCTCTGGGCGTGCGCCGGGGCGGCAGTCGGCCGGCGATCGTGCTGCTGACCGACGGGCGCGCCAACGTCGCGCGGTCGGGGGAGGGGGGACGCGCCCGGGCGGGCGCGGAGGCCCTGCAGGCGGCCCGAGTCCTGCGTGCGGCCGGACTGCCAGCCCTCGTGGTCGATACCGGCACGCGGGGCGAGGAGGCCCGTTCGGTGGCGGACGCGATGGGCGCCCGCTACCTGAAGCTGCCCCGGGTCGAGGCCGGCCAGCTCAGCGCGGCGGTGCGGGCGGCGCTCTGAGCGTCGCGCCCGTCACCCCCGCGGCAGGGTGTCAGAGGTCGCCGCCGATGCCGCTGTCGGCGAGGCGCTGGTGGTGGGCGAGCCAGGAGTTCAGCATCTCGCGGACGATGGCCTTGAGGCTCCAGCCGCCGGAGACCGGGGCGGCGATGTTCTGGGTCGAGGAGGTGAAGAGGATCATGACCTTCTCCGGAGTTGGTGGACGCGTCTTGTTCTTGCTCGCCCGAGATATGCCGCCGCTGTTGCAGCGCAGCAATCGGTCTCCGCTCACCGGTGGCATGCGGCCGTCGCATGGGATTGTTCAGTGTTACGAAATACTTCCGGCCATGAACGATAGCGCCTCCGTTGCCCCCGGATCGTCCGGCCATGCCGCAGTGCAGGATCCGCGCGCATGCTGACCGGTTTCGACGCGGACCGGCCCGACTGGGCCGTGGAGGGCCGGGACTGGCCCCATCGGGAGGCCAGCCGCTTCGTGGAGGCGGCCGGCCTCCGCTGGCACGTCCAGGAATACGGGTCTCCGGACGCCCCGACGCTGCTGCTCCTGCACGGGACCGGGGCGGCCACGCATTCGTGGCGCGGGCTGGCGCCGCTCCTCGCGCGCGACTTCTACGTGATAGCCCCGGACCTGCCGGGCCACGGCTTCACGGACCCGCTGCCCGACGCCGACCTGTCGCTGCCCGGCATGGCCCGGGCCGTGGCGGGCCTCGTGGCGGCGCTCGGCCGCCGGCCGCGCCCGCCCGCGCGGGGGGCGGGC
>NZ_JBKFBI010000286.1:0-1720 GCF_053346095.1 Methylobacterium sp. A52T
GGTGCTGGACGCGCTGGCGCGCCGGACCGGGCCGGCCGACCCGGCACTGGCGGCCGAGATCGCCGAGCAGGCGCGGGCCATGGGCGGGCAGGTGGAGCGGGCGCTGGCCCGGGCGCGGGTCGCGGCCGCGGGCGACCTGCGGCGGCGGTCCTGCCCGGTCGCCCCGGTGGCGGAGCGCCTCGTCGCGACCCTGCGGCGGCTGCCGGAGGGCGGGTCCCTGGACTGGGCCGTGGCGGTGCCCGGGACCCTCGCCTATCCGGGCGAGGAGGGCGAGCTGATGGAGGTGCTGGGCAACCTCCTCGACAATGCCCGGAAGTGGGCGCACCGGCGGGTCCGGGTCACCGGGACGGTCGGCGGCCAGCCGGGCCTCGCCGTCGAGGATGACGGTCCCGGCATGAGCGCCGCGGCCATCGCGGGGATCGGGCGCGGCCAGCGCTGGGACGAGAGCCGGCCGGGCACCGGCTTCGGCATCGCCATCGCCCGCGACGTCGCCGAGGCCGCCGGCGCCCGGCTCGATTTCGGTCGCTCTGAGATGGGCGGCCTGCGGGCGGAGCTGCGCTGGCCGGGCGGGTAGGGGCACCGGCGCCGCTCGCGGACGCGACCTGCCCCCTCTCCCGTTCGGGAGAGGGTTGGGGTGAGGGACCGGACGCTTCAGGACGGCGCGCGCTGTCGACGCGCAGGCACGGTGCGCCTATTCCGGACAGACCTGATCCCTCACCCTGTCCCTCTCCCGAACGGGAGAGGGGACCCGCGTCCAGTCCCGGATCGTCAGCGCGGCCGCGACCCGTCCGCAGCTCCCGCGCCCGCCCGGCTCAGCCGCATCAGCCGCGTACTCAGGGCGCGGGCGCAGGCCGCGGTGCCGCGGCCCTCGGTGGCGATCGTCAGGTCCGGCCGCTCCGGCGCCTCGTAGGGCGCCGAGATGCCGGTGAAGCCCGGGATGCGGCCGGCGCGGGCCAGCCGGTAGAGGCCCTTCGGGTCCCGGGCCTCGCACAGGCCCAGCGGCGTGTCGACGAACACCTCCAGGAACGGGATGTCGCCGGCGATCCGGCGCGCCAGCGCCCGGTCGGCCCGGTAGGGCGAGATCAGCGAGACGATCACCACCGTCCCCGCCTCGGCCATCAGCCGCGCCACCTCGGCGGTGCGCCGGACGTTCTCGGCGCGGTCCTCCGGCGAGAAGGCGAGGTCGGCGTTGAGCCCGTGGCGCAGGTTGTCGCCGTCGAGGACCGCGCTGTGCCGGCCGCCCGCGACCAGGGTCCGGTCGGCCTCCGCCGCCAGCGTCGACTTCCCCGCCCCCGACAGGCCGGTCAGCCACGCGATCACCGGCACCTGGCCGAGGCGCGCCCAGCGCGCCTCCCGCGCCTGGAGGGGGTGCCAGGTCACGGGGCCCGGAGGGAGGCCGGCCGGGATCGTCTGCGGGATCTTCTGCACGACGCACATATCCACCGCTTGGTCCACCGCCTGGGGCGGCGTCCGCGGGGGCGGCCGCCGGTTCTCGGACACCGACACGGGCGGGCCCTAGGGCACGCGCCAGACCGGGTAGCCGACGGCCTCGCCGAGGCGCTCCCGGCACTCCTCCAGGATGTGGGCCGTCCGCCGCCGCCACGCGGGCGGGGACCGGAAGGCGGCCCGCGCCGCCGCCGCCCGCACCAGCGCCTCGACCGCGGCCTCCGTCTCGGGCGCGACCGGCCCGGCGGCGAGCTCGTTCGGCGGCGCGGCGGGC
>NZ_JBKFBI010000287.1:0-1686 GCF_053346095.1 Methylobacterium sp. A52T
ATGGCGCCCCCCGGAGGGCGGAGGAGCCGGTGAGCGCCCAGGCTGTGGCCGAGGCGATCGAGGCGGCGCCGGCCGCGGCCGCCGTGACCCAGACCGAGACCGCGGTGGACCTGCCGGTGGCCCCGGTCGAACCCGCGGAGCCGGCGGCCGAGCGGGCGACCGTCGGCGCGCAGGCCGAGGCCGGCTCGCCCGAGGCCGCTCCCGCCGAGCCGGCGCCCGAGCCCGTGGCGATCGTGCTGACGCCGCCGTCCGATCCGGACCGGCCGAAGCGCGCCGGCTGGTGGTCCCGCACCAAGGCGGCCCTGACCGGCGAATGAAGCATTGCGCCCCCTGATAGAGCGCTATCAGGGGGCGCAACTTCTCGAAGAAGACCAGTTGCGCTGCACCGATGCGCCGCAACGCTTGTCGAGAGACTTGTCTATCCTTCACCATTGGTTGAAGGTTCCGTGTGACCATGCGCCCCGATTAGAGTGTCGGAGAGGCCCGCATGTTCAGTTTGCGCCGGCAGCGTCAGATCCCTGACGCGCTAGCAACCCCGGTGACGGCGACCGCCCCGGTCGAGACGGCGGCGGCCTTGCCGGTCGAGGCGGCCCCGAACCCTGTCGCGGAACTGGCCGTCGATCGGGAATGGCTGACCCTCCTGGCGCGCCTGTCCGCCTCCGCGTCCGACGCCGGCACCTCGATCGGCTGGATGACCCACGACGCCTCCGGCACCGCCGAGCAGGCTCGCCTCATCGCGGCGGCCAGCGAGGAACTCGCCGCGACCACGGGTGAGATCGCCGCCCGCTCCTCCTCGGCGGCCGAGATGGCCGAGACGGCCCGGGCCGGCATCGCCACCTGCGTGGGCGACCTGCACCGGGCCACCGACGGCATGCGCGGGATCGAGGAGGGCACCGAGGAGATCGGCAGCCGACTCGACAGCTTCTCGACCGCGGCGCTGCGGATCGAGGAGATGGCCGGCACCATCGCGGCGATCTCGGCCCAGACCAACCTGCTGGCGCTCAACGCCACGATCGAGGCGGCGCGGGCCGGCGAGGCCGGCCGCGGCTTCGCGGTGGTCGCCGCCGAGGTGAAGACGCTGTCGGCCCAGACCGCGAAGGCGACGGACGAGATCCGGGCGCGGGTCAGCGGCCTGCGCGAGGAGATGGCGGCGATGCAGGCCGCCGTCTCGCGCAGCCGCAACGCCGTGGAGGCCGGCGCGGCCGCGATGGTGCGGGCCAATGCCCGCGTCGAGGCGGAGAGCGGCGCCGTCGCGAACGTCGCGGCGCAGATGCGCGAGGCCTCGGAGATCCTCGGCCAGCAGATGCAGGCCACCGGCGACATCGCCCAGAACGTCGGGCGCATCGCGGAAGGGACCGACAAGGCCCGCCGCGAGATCGGCGACGCCCTCGCGCAGCTCGGACGGATCGAGGATCTCGGCCGCACCCTGCTCGACCGGCAGACCGGCACCGCCGCGGATCAGCGGGTGATCCGCCTGTCGGCGGACTGCGCCGCGTGGCGGCGCGCCATCGCGGCGACCCTGGTCGGCATGCGCTCGACCGATACGCCGCCGGAGGGGATCGCCGCCGACGCGACGCGGCCGGCCGCCATCGAGAAGCCCCTGGCGCAGGCCCGCGAGCAGGCGGCCGCCCCCGGCCGCCCCGGGCGCCGGCCGGGGCGGGGCCCGGGGGCGCCCCCGCCCCCCCG
>NZ_JBKFBI010000288.1:0-1677 GCF_053346095.1 Methylobacterium sp. A52T
TTGAGGGGGAGGATGGCGGCGCCGGTCCTGAGGACGGCGAGCCAGGCGGCGGGCAGGTCGCAGGTGCGCTCGAGGAGGAGTCCGACGACGCGCTCGGGTCGGGCGCCGGCGCGGGCGAGGCGTCGGGCGATGGCGGTGGCGCGGGCGTCGAGGCCGGCGCGGGTCAGGCTGGTCCGGGCGTCGGTGACGGCGGGGGCGTGGGGGTCTTGCGCGCGGTGGCCTGCGAAGGCGGCGAGGACGTCGCCGGCGCCGTCCGGGTAGGCCCGGGCGGTCGCGTTCGCCGACCCGATCACCGCGCGGTCGGAGGCCGTGAGCGCGCTCGCCGCGTGGAGGGGCCGGTCCGGCGCCGCGACGAGGGCGCGCAGCAGGGCGAGGAACCCGTCGCGCCAGCGCCGGGCGGTGGCGTCCGCGATCAGGCCGGCATCGTACTCGAGCTGGCAATCGATGCCGGTCCCGTCGGCGGCGACGTCGAGGGCGACGTCGAACTTGGCGCTCGCCACGTCGACGTCGATCCGCGCCGCCGCGACGTCGGCGAGGTCGAGGGGGGCGGCATCCCGGCTGGGGCGGAAGTTGAACGCCGCCTGGAAGACCGGCGTGGTCGCGGTGTCGCGCGCGATCCCGGTCTCCGCCACGAGGCGCTCGAAGGGGACGTCGTCCTCGGCCAGGAACGCCATCGCCTCGCCGCGCAGCCGCGCGCAGAGATCGCGGAAGCTCCCGCGCGGATCGAGGCGGACGCGGTAGACCTGCGTGTTGACGAGGAAGCCGACGAGGTCCTGCAGCTCGGGGCGGGTGCGGGCGGCGTTCGGCACGCCGACGGCGAAGTCCGTCTGGCCGCTCAGGCGGGCGAGCAGCACCTGCCACGCCGCCAGCAGCGCCACGAAGGGCGGGCACGCCTGCGACCGGCAGAACGCGGCCACCGCGCCGGCGAGGTCGGCGGGCAGGGTGAAGTCGACCCGCCCGCCCGGGCGGTTCGCCAGGGGCTGGCGGGGATAGTCGAGGGGCAGGTCCAGGGCCGGGACGGCGCCGCCGAGGTAGCGGCGCCCGCGCGCGATCGCCACGGACCCGGCCGCGCCGTCGAACCGGGCGCGCTGCCACGCGGCGAAATCCACGAAGCGCAGGCGCGGGGCGGGCAGCGGCTGCCCGATCCGCGCGGGATCTGCGAGGGCCGCGCGGTAGGCCTGCGCCAGATCCCGGAAGAGCCGCGCCGTCGACCACGCGTCCACCGCGATGTGGTGCATCACCACGAGGAGGACGCGCGCGCCCGCCGGGTCCGCCTCCGACAGGACCGCGCGCAGCGGCGGCGCGCGGGTGAGGTCGAAGGGGCGGCGGCTCAGGGCGCGCAGCGCCGCGCCCGGGTCACCGTCGAGGGCCGGGACGTGCTCGAGCTCGAACGGCACGTGCGGGTGCAGGATCTGGCGCGGGCCGTCGGCGGTGTCCGCCAGCGCCGTGCGCAGGACGTCGTGACAGGCGATCAGGCTCCGGAACGCGCCCTCGAGCGCCGGGACGTCGAGGGGGCCGGCGAGGCGGAAGGCCCGGGCCGAGTGGTAGGCCGGGCTCTCCGGGTCGTAGCGCTGGTGGAACCAGAGCCGCGCCTGCGGGAACGACAGGGGCGCCGGGCCGCCGGCGTGCCGCGGGATGCCGTCGGCCGCCTCGGCGTCCTCCCGCAGCAGGCGGGCG
>NZ_JBKFBI010000289.1:0-1652 GCF_053346095.1 Methylobacterium sp. A52T
GGGCGCGCGGCGATGGACGGTCCGGGGCGCGGGCGGCTTCGGGGCGCGCTCGGCCTTGCGCCGCGGCGGCTCGTCCGGGAGCCGCGCGATCGCCGGCCCGCCGCCGCCGGGCAGCCCGAGGGCCGCGCGCATCGGCGCGTCGTAGCCGTAGAGATCCGGAAGGGTGCGGTAGGCGCCGCCGTCGTCCACGAAGGCGGTGAAGTAGGCGAGGTGGACCGGCAGCTTCTCCGGCAGCCGGATGGTGCGCTCGCCCTTGCCGATCAGCTTCTTCAGCCGATCCGCGGACCAGTTCGGCAGCACCGCGTCGGCGAGACGGAACGGGTCGTCGACGCGGACGCAGCCGTGGCTGAAATCGCGCTTCGCGGCGGAGAACAGCGAGCGGTTCGGCGTGTCGTGCAGGTAGACCGCGTGCTGATTCGGGAACATGAACTTGATGAAGCCGAGCGCGTTGCGCTCCCCCGGGGGCTGGCGCAGCGAGATGTGCCCGCCGCGACGGACGACCTCGTAGCCGCCCCAGGTCTTGCCGCCGTAGCCGGCGAGCTTCGGCGCCATCGTCTTCAGGATCGACGGCGGGACGTACCAAGACGGGTTGACGACCGCGTACTCCATCATCCCGGAGAACAGCGGCGTGCGCGATTCCGGCTTGCCGACGATGACTCGCGCCTCGTCGCGCATGACACCGCCCCGGTAGGCGCGCAGGCGATATTCCGGCACGTTGACCAGGATGTAATCCGGCCCCAGATCGCCCGGAAGCCAGCGCCACCGCTCCATGTTGACGATGAGTTCGGCCTCACCGCCGGTCGGGCGCGCCGAACGGCCGGCATCGGCGAGGGCCAGCACCGTCTGGACGTTCAGGACGCCGTTCCCCGGCAGGCCGCGGCCGCGCTGAAACTTGGCCACCGCGTCGGCGACCACAGTATCGTACTCCTCCGGCTCACCGGGCCCCTTGTCCAGGGTCGCGGCCGGACGGTTCTCGAGGTTGAAATGTGCCCGCAGCAGCGGGACGCGGGCATCGCGCATGCCGACGCGCAGGGCCGGCCCGGCCGGGAGGCGCAGAGGCTTCACCGCGGCCGGCGCGGGTCCCCGCAGGGTGGCGAGCCGCGCCTTCAGCGCGAGATAGCCCGGGGTCGCCGGGTTGTAGGCCTGCAGCGCCTCGCCGGCCTTCGCGCCGGCCTCGTCGAGCTTCGCCAGGACGTCGTTGCCGGCCGGGAGATCGAGGTGCGGGGTGATCAGCCGCGAGATCGAGGCCAAGTTGATCCGGCCGCCGCGGGCGTCCCGGGCGTAGAGAACCGCCGCCGCGGACAAGCGCAGATCGGCGTCGGCGACCGCCTTCTCGTCCGGTTTGTCGGCGAGCGCCGGGACCGTGTAGGCGCGGGGGTCGAGCCCGTCCTCGGCGGCGGCCGCGAGCCGCGCAGAGACCGCCTTCGCGGCGTCGGTCCAGGCCCCGCCGGTGATCCAGAGCGGCTTGAAGCTGCGGGCCTCGTAGAAGCTCCGGATCGCGTCGCGGTCCTTGCCGGTGAGGCGGAGCAGCAGGGGCGCGGCATCCGCGAACCGAGCGAAGATTGCGGCGCCGAGCGGGTCCGTCGGGGCGACCGGAGCCGCCGCGGCGGGAGCCCGCGCCGGGCCGGGGCCCCGGGCCTCCCCCCCTGGGG
>NZ_JBKFBI010000029.1:0-47636 GCF_053346095.1 Methylobacterium sp. A52T
CTCCCTCGCTATGGTCACGCTCGGCATGACCATGCTCTGGCTCAGATGACTTTGCAGAGACGCCCTAGCGCTAACGCGGGCCGCCGCCGCGCCGCCGCGCGATCTCGTGTCCCGCGCTGTCGAGGGCGCCCGACGGCGCGAGGCCGTCGTTCGGAACGGTCTGCATGCCAGCGTGCGCGGTGCGCGAGGTCGGTCGCGCGAGACCGTGATCGCCGGCGGCCTGCTTCATCGCCAGCGCCCTGCGGGAGCTCGTGACCAGGCGACCGCGCGCCCGGGCGTTCCGCCTGCGCTCGCTCTCCTTGCTGGCGCGCTTCACCGCGGCTGCCAGCACCGCGGCCTTCCGGCGGGTCCCGGTGTTGTCGGTCGCGGCGCGCGCCCCGGACGGGGCGGCCTTGCCGCGCAGCTCGCGGCGCTGCCGGCGGGAGATATCCCGCGCGCGGTCGCGGCTTGCCCGAAGGCGCGCGACCAGTTCCACCAAGCCGCCGTCATCGGCCGCTCCGAGTCTCGGGTGATGCGAGCGCGCGACGAGATCGGCCTCGTCCACGCTCAGGAGACGGGCTTCGTGACGGCTCGATCGGGCCATGGGCACTCCTGTGCTGCGTGAGGGGTGGCGTTAGCGGAGGGGCGGGTGGCGCGCGGCGATCAGTCGGGGCCGCCCAGGGTCGGTGTCCGGCGCAACGCCGTCTCGCGCAGGGACCGGTCGGCGTAGGTGCCCTGCACTGCCGCGCGACCGCCGTGGTCGAACAGGTCGAGCATCAGGGCGCTGTGGATGAAGCCGAGATGGCTGAAGGCCTGGGGGAAATTCCCCAGGAAGGCGCCGTCCGGCGCGACCTCCTCGGCGTAGAGGCCGACGTCGTTCTGGAGGGCGCGCAGGGCGTTGAAGCGCAGCCGCGCCTCCGCGTCCCGGCCGAGCCAGAGCAGGGCGTCGACCAGCCAGAAGGCGCAGAGCAGGAAGGTGCCCTCGTGGCCGGGCAGGCCGTCGTCGTTCCGATAGCGGTAGACGAGGTGGCCGTGCCCGAGGCGCTCGATGACGACGTCCACGGTCCGGGCGAAGGCGGCCTCGTCGACCGGGAAGCCGACCAGAGGCGCCATCAGCAGGGCGGCGTCGACGTCGTCACCGCCGAGATATTGCGGGTAGTAGCCGTCCCGGTGGATCCCCGGGCCGTTCACGCAGGCGACGATCCGGTCGCGCTCCCGGCACCACGTCTCGCGCGGGCCGAACAGGCGGATCGCCCGGTCCAGGGCGACCCAGTTCATGATCGCCGCGTGGAGGTAGCGCTGCTCGGGCTTGCGCGGCTCCCAGAGACCGGCGTCGGGCCGGTGCCAGTGCGCGGCGGAGATGTCGGCCAGCCGGGCGCCGTGCCCGAGCATCGCTTCCGAGAGCGTGCCGCCCAGGCGTGTGTAGAGGTAGAGCAGGTCGAGCACCTGCCCGTACGCGTCGGCCTGATGCTGCTCGGCGGCCTCGTTGCCCGCCCGCACCGGCGCGCTGCCCCGCCAGCCCTCGAAATGCGCGATCGTGGTCTCGGCGAGGTCGGCCTCGCCCGAGACGCTGTAGAGCGGCCGCAGCCGCCCCTCCGCCCGCGCGCAGAGGTCGGACACGAACCCGAAGAAGGCCTCGGCCTCGCGCAGCATGCCGAACTTCTTCAGGACGTAGAAGGACAGGCACGCGTCGCGGATCCAGCAGAACCGGTAATCCCAGTTGCGGATCCCCCCGATCTCCTCCGGGAGGGAGGTCGTGGCCGCCGCGACCATCGCGCCGGTGGGCGCGTATGTCAGCGCCTTGAGCACGAGCGCCGACCGGATCAGCTCATCGGCGAGCGGTCCCGTGTAGGCGGCGTCCTGCGTCCACAGCACCCAAGCCTTGCGCGTCCGCTCCATCAGGGCGCGCGCGTCCGGCGGGGCGTCCGGCAGGGCATCGCCGTAGAGGCTGAAGCTCCGCGCCTGCCCGCCCTCGAGGACGAAACGCGCGGCGGCCCCGGCGCCGTCCCGCACCAGTTCGACATCCGCGACGAGGCCCGGGCATCCCGGTGCCGTCACCCGGCCGCCCGCGATCTCCGGCGGCGCGAAGGACTCGGCGAAGCCCGCCAGCGGCCGGTAGGCGACCACCATCGGGACACGGCCCGACACGCCGCTGACGAGCCGGACCAGGCGCGGCCGGTGCGGGCCGCCCTCCGGCCCGACCATGAAGTCGTGCAGGGTCACGAAGCCGTCCGGGGTGGTGAAGGTGGTCTCCAGGATGTTGCTGCGGCTCAGGTACTGCCGCGCCGTCTCGTACCGCCCCTCGGGTCGGATGGAGAAATGGCCGCCGCGCCGGCGGTCGAGCAGGCGGGAGAAGGCCGGGTCGGCGTCGAAGCGCTCCAGGCAGGCCCAGTCGATCGACCCGTCGCGGGCGACGAGCGCGCACCCCTCGCAGTTGCTGAGGAGGGCGTAGGCATCGATGGGCTGATAGGGGCGCTCGCCCGCGTCGGTCATGAAGTCTCCTGGGTGTTGCGCTTCGAAGCGGCGGCCGAGGTCGGGCGAGGACCGCGGTCCGGCCCGGTCAGGCGCATATCCGGAAGGCCGGCTCCAGCAGCCCCCGCGCGCCCACGTCGATCAGGATCGTCCGGCCATGTTCCGGATCCTCGGCGCGGTCCGCCACGTCCATGCCCTCGTAGGCGGACGTGACCAGCAGGCGGTCGAGGTCGCGTCCCGCGAAGGTCGGACAGGTCGGCTGCCGCATCGGCACCGACACGGTGCGGACCCGCTCGCCCGCGGGACTGTAGGCGTCGAGGCAGCCGGCGCCGAAGCGCGCCGTCCAGATCAGGCCCTCGGCATCCACGGCGGCGCCGTCGATCGCGCCCTCGCCGCCGCGGTGGTCGAAATGGATCTCGACCGGTCCCCGCGGCAGCCCGGTCCTCGGATCGAGCGGGACGCGGTGAAGCACGCCGACGTCGGTATCGACGAAGTAGCCGGTGGCGCCGTCCGGCGAGAAGCTGATGCCGTTGGGGATCGTCAGGCCGCCGAAGAGGCGGTGCACCTTCGTGCCGGCCACGTGATAGATCGAGCCGCGCCCCTTGGTGGCGTCGCGGTCCATCGTGCCGATCCACAGCGCGCCGCTCGGATGGACGCGGCCGTCGTTGGACCGGTTGTCGTGCAGATCCTCCTCGAGGGGGCAGAGCATCCGGATATCCCCGTCCCGGATCGACCGGACGTAGAGACCGTCCTCCGCCGAGAGCAGCTGGTGGGCGCCGTCGATCGCCGCGATGTCACTGACCTGGACGGGCAGGACGTGGACGAGCGCCTTCTGGGCGCTGGCGATCGGCTTCTCGAACAGGCGCGCTTCCAGGATATCGACCCACCACGCCGTCCCGGTGCGCGGATCGTAGCTCGGTCCTTCACCGAGGTGGCAGCGCACCTGGCTGAGAATTCGGATGTCGTGCGGAGGACGCAAATGCTCGTTCCCGTTCGTGTCGGTCGATGTTCGAGGCGGACCTGTCGCGACGGCGTCAGCACTTGTCGCAGACGCTGCCGAGGACCGCGTCGAGGTCCTTCTGCCGTCGCGTCCGTTCGCGCGGATCGTGCAGCGGCGCGGCCCCCGCGCCGGGCGGCACCGTCTGCCCCACCGACGAGCGGTACGGCGCGTTGATCGTGGTCTCAGGGCCGCCGCCCGTCCCCGTGAACGCGGCTGCCAGCGCCGCGTGGATGCAGATGAGCGGCGCGACCAGGCCGATGATCGCTCCACGCGTCATTGCTGTTCCGACAGTCATGGCGAGCCTCCCGATTCGATCTCCGATCCGATCTGCCTGCGCGGTGATGCGCGCCTCGTCCGCGGGGCGAGAGCCGACGACCGACGGGAGATCCACGATCGACCACGCGGCCATCGCGCGCGGGTGCTCCCCGCCGAACCCTGACCGGCGCACCTCGCCGACCAAGAGCAGAGACGCCCTTTCCATGTAATCGTCGTTTAATCCGCAGTCTCGGCAAAATCGCCAACCGTGACTTCACGCATCATTTCGTGCCGCGATGGCAAAGTAGATGGTGACATGCAATCGCGGAGTGCCCTCACGCACGCATCGGCGCGGATTAAACTCGGCGCGCAGTTCAGCGATGGATGTCGGGAAGGATCATCCGTCACTCGGACAGGTGCGCGCGCGGTCGAGCGGCTCGAGACGCGGGCCTCGGCGATCCGGGCGGGGCGGTGGTCCCCGGAGTTCGCGTGCGGGCGCGGTCCCCGTCACGCCCTGCCGGCCAGCTCTTCGGGCGGGCCCACGAGCCCGGCGCCCACGGCGATCCAGACGAGGTGTGCATCGGTTCGGGCACCGAGCTTGGCGCGGATCCCGGACAGGTTGTTGTGCACCGTCTTCAGGCTCAAGCAGAGGGCCTCGGCCACGGCCTGCGCCGTCATCCCCCCCGCGGTCAGGCTCAGGATCTCGACTTCCCGCGGGCTCAGCGCGTCGACGGCCGAGCGCCCGCCCGCCACGTCGTCCTGGGCGATCGCGTGCGCGATGTCGGCGCTCATCGCCCGCTCGCCGCGCAGCACGGCCGCCACCGCCGCCAGCAACGCGCGCGGCGGGCTCGCCTTGGTGATGTAGCCGCACGCCCCCGCGGCGAAGGCTCGGCGCGCGACGACGGCCCCGGTGCGCATGCTGAAGACCAGGATGCGGGCCGCCCCGTCCCACTGGCGGATGTGCCGGATGGCCTCGATGCCGCTCGGCCCCGGAAGCGACAGGTCGAGGATCACGAGATCCGGTTCGTGCGCCTTGTACTGGCGGTAGGCCTCCGCCGCGCTCGCCGCCTCCGCCGTCACGGCGAGTCCCGGCTGTCGCTCGATCAGGCGGCGATAGCCCTCGCGCACCACCGGATGGTCGTCGACGAGGAGGATGGACGTGGCCATGAGACGCCTCAGACCGCGGTCGGGACGGTCGCGCAGGCGCGGATCCCGCTGCCGGTGCCGGTCAGCGTGAAGCTGCCGCCGAGGGCGGCGAGCCGCGCGCGGATGCCGACGAGGCCGCGGCCCGTCCCGGAGGCCGCGCGGGAGACATCGCCCCTGCCGTCGTCGTCCAGCGTGAGCGTCACCGCCCGCGTTCCGGTCTCCGTCCGGACGACCCGCAGGAAGATCCGGCTCGGACGCCCGTGGCGGAGGGCGTTGGTCAGGAGCTCTTGCGCGATGCGGTAGAGGCTCGCCGACACGGTCACGGGCATGTCGGCGAGGTCGCCGGCCACGTCGAGATGGAGGTCCGGGCCGGACCTGAGCTGCGCACGCCAATCCGCCACGAGGCCCCGCAGCGCGTCCTCCAGCCCGGTCTCGGCGAGGTCGGGCAGTTCGAGGCGTGCCAGAGCCCCGCGCAGGCTCTCCCGCATGGTGGCGAGGACGGCCTCGATGCCGCGCGCGTCCGCGCGCAGATCCTCGCGGTCGTCGGGCGCGGCGAGTTCGATCGCGGCTGCCCGGGCGCCCGCGGCGGCGAGGCACTGGCCGAAGGCGTCGTGCAGGTCCCGCGCGAGCGCCTGCCGCTCCTCTTCCTGCACCGTGACGAGCCGCCGCATCAGCTCCGCGCGCGCGGCCTCGGCGCTGGCGAGCCGGTCGGCGAGGTCATCGCAGGCGCGGGCGATCCGGTCGAACTCGGCGGCGGCGAAGCGCGGCAGCGGCGACCGGGTGCGGGCCGCGTCGAGCCTCGCCAGCCCGAGCACGATCTGCCCGGCGGGCGCGACGAGGCGCATGACCGCGAGCCAGTTGAGGAGCAGTGTCGCCGCCGTCAGAGCGAGCGCGAGCCCGCCCGCGAGACGCACCCGCTGCCAGACGCGGGCCGCCGCGGCGGTCGGATCGGGCCAAGCGGTGACGCTGCCGATCGTGCGCTCGCGGAAGACGATCGCGCGGATCGTCGGCGCGGCCGCGGCGTCCCCCGTGACCGCGTCCCGGAACCACGCGGGGGCGGCGTCGAGGCCATCCCAGTCGCCGCAGACGCGCCGGGGCAACTCGACGCCGAGCTGGATGTCGGCGCAGATCCCCGGGAGGATGGTGAGGAGGGCCGGTGCGGTCTGCGGCGGCGCGGCGGGCATCGCGACCGGGCCGGCGCTGCCGAGGCCCGGCTGACGCGCGAGCTGCGCGGCGATCCGCTCCGCCGAGGTCGCGGCCTCCCGCTGCAGGCTCGTCTGGGCCGTGAAGCCGGTCCAGGCGACCGCTCCGGCCAGGCACAGGAGGGCGACCACGAAGAGGCGTAGGCCGAGATGCGCGGGCAGGCTCATGGGGGCGAAACGGCCGGGCTCGAAGCGACGTGCCGATCTGGCACCGGGAAGGGCCCGGCGCGCAAGCCGCGCCGACGCAGCGCGGGAAGAATGCCCGGCCGTGCGCGGGAGGACGTCCCTGGCCCGCGCCCCGCACGCCCCGCAGGATGGCGGCGTCCCGTCTCCCGCGGAGCCCGCCATGGCCTCTCACCTGTCCCGCCGCAGCCTGCTCGCCGCCGCCACCCTGCTGCCGCTCGGCCTGCACCGGCCCGGCGCGGCCGCGACCGGAGCCGCGCCCTACCGGGTCGGCGCCTTCACCGTGACGCCCCTGCGCGACGGGCTGTTCCCGCTGGAGCCGCGCATGATGCCCGCGGCCGAGAGCCTGGCCGGACGGGCTCTGTTGAAGGGTGCCGGTCTTCCCGGGGACGGTCCGTCGCCGGAGCCGGTCAACGCCTTCCTGATCCGGCGCGGCGCGCGCCACTGGCTGCTCGACGCGGGCTGCGGCACGGTCTTCGGACCGGACTTCAACCGGGTGACCGCCGCGCTGGCGGCGGAGGGCGTGCGGCCCGACCAGGTCGAGACCATCTGGCTGAGCCATCTCCACGCCGACCACGCGGGCGGTCTCCTCACGCCGGGCCGCCTGGCGCGGTTCGCGAACGCCGAGCTCGTGGTGCAGGAGCGCGAGGTCGCCTACTGGTCGGATGCGGGAGCGCGGGCCGCCGCGCCCGACGCTCTGCGGCCGATGTTCGAGACGGCGCAGGCCGTGCTCGCCGCGTACCCCGATCGGATCCGCCGCGTCTCGGACGAGGTCGAGCTCGCCCCCGGCATCCACGCGATGCCGCTCCCGGGCCATACGCCGGGTCACATGGGTGTGCTGATCGCGGACGGCGCGGACCGGTTGCTGATCTGGGGCGACATCATCCACTCGCGGCTGCTGCAGATGCCGCACCCGGACTGGACCGTCATCTGGGACTTGGATCCGGCGGAGGCGATCGCGACCCGCCGGCGCATCCTCGACCGCGCGGCGGCGGAGGGCCTGAGCGTGACCGGGATGCACCTCGCCGCCCGCGGGCGGATCGAGCGGGACGGGGCGGGCTACGCGCTGATCTAGAGGATCCGGTCCGTGCCGCCCGGTCCGGCTGAGTCCGCGATGCGGCGGGACGACGCCGTCAGCCGCGGCCCCAGTCCCGCAGGTCCCGGACGAACAGGTCCGGGGCCTCCATGGCGGCGAAGTGCCCGCCGCGGGGCATCGTCTGCCAGCGCGAGACCGCGTAGCCGCGCTCCAGCCACTCTCGCGGCGGCGCGGGCGTGCGCGGATCCGGGTAGGCCGAGAAGGCCGTCGGCACCGTGACGCGCCGCCCCGGCGGCATCCGGCGCACACCTTCCTGCTGCGCGCCGGCGTAGAACCACGTCGCCGTCGCGAAGGAATCGGTGAGGATGTAGAGCAGGGCGTTGGTCAGGAGCTGATCGTTCGAGAAGACCTGCGCGAAGGGCCGCTCCCGGAGGTCGGCCCAGTCGTGGAAGCGCTCGACCAGCCACGCCAGCTGCGCCACCGGTTCGTCCGCCATGGCGTAGCCCAGCGAGAGCGGCTTGGTGCCCTGCAGCTGCGCGTAGGCCCCGAGCGCCTGCTGGGTGGCTCCGGCCTGCTTCTGCCAAGCCCGCTCCGCCGCGCTCTCCGGCTCGGCATCGGGCTGCACCAGCAGGTAGTTCAGGTGGATCGCCTCCAGCGACGCGGCGTGGTCCAGGCCGAGCCAGGCCGCGACCCCGGCGCCCCAGTCGCCGCCCTGCACCCGGTAGCGCGGGTAGCCCAGCGTCTCGCGCATCAGGCGGTCGAACAGCCGCGCCGTGCTGCGCGCGCCGATCGGCGCGGCGGGTTTGCCCGAGAAGCCGAAGCCGGGCAGCGCCGGGATCACGAGGTCGAACGCGTCCTCCGGCCGTCCGCCGTGGCGCGACGGGAAGGCCAGGGGCTCGATCACCGACCAGAATTCGTAGATCGAACCCGGCCAGCCGTGGATCAGCAGCAGCGGGCGCCGGCCTTCCGCCTCGCCGACGACGTGGACGGCGTGCAGGTCGAGATCCTCGACGCGGGCCAGGATCTGCGGGAAGCGGTTGAGCTCGGCCGCGGCGGCGGCCTCGTCGAAGCCGTCGAGCCAGTGGGCGCACAGGGCGGCCAGGACGTCCGGATCGCAGCCGTAGCGCCAGCCGGCCCCCGTCGGCAGGCGCGGCATGCGGTAGGCCCGCACGCGCTCCCGCACCCATTCCAGCCGGTTCGCGTCCCAGGCGACGGTGAAGTCTCGCATGATGCCTCCGCTCGGCTCCGCGTCCCGGGAGCGCGCCGATACCGGCCGTCCCGTTCGCGCGACGTTGATCCGGGTCAACGCGACCGGACCGGGACGGTCGCGCCGGGATCGCCTCGGCCGGCACGACGGCTGTTGGCCGCGCGGCGCGATCGCGCGTAGACCCTCAGCGCCCGGCGGCCGGCTTCGGTGCCCTTCCGGGACGCGGACCCGACCGGAGCGCCGCAGCCAGGGCACGGCATGTCAGCCGGGCGAGACGCGTCGCGACGTCAACGCCCGCCGCGCCAGGAACCCGGCCGCGCTCATGGCGAGGATCGCGGCCGCGTAGAGGTCAGCGGTCGTCACGTAGCCGATCCGGCGCACGAGATACCCGGCACAGATCACCGGCAGGCTGAACGCCAGGTAGCTCTCGACGTAGTAACTCGCGAGGAGCTCGGCCCGCTCGCTCGGCTTCGCCAGCGGGACGATCGTCCCGAGGGCGCCGAGGAAGCTCGTCCCGAAGCCGGCCCCGCCGACCAGGGTCCCGGCGATCAGGACCGGCACGCTCCCGCCGTGCATGCCGGCGAGCACGATGACGAGGCCGGCGGTCATGGCGAGCGTCCCGATCGTCAGGTTGGCCGCGGCGTCGCGTCCACGCCGCTGGAGGACCGCGAAGGCGCCGGCGACCATCAGGGCCGCGACCATGACGCCGCTCGTCAACGGGGTCCGGCTGCCCGTCGCGGCGACGACCAGCGAGGGGACGATGGAGAGATAGAAGCCTCCGAGCATCCAGGTCGCGATGTTGGTCGGCGTGATCGCGGCCAGCGGCCGTCTGACCTGCGGCGGAATCACGACGCGCGGCCTCAGGGCCCGCAGGGCGCCCGCGCGGCGCACCCCGGTCTCGGGCGTGAGCCAGAGGAGCGCGGCCTGCACGGCGAACACCGCGCCCAGGATCGCGTAGACGAGGTGGAGGGGATGCGGGCCGTACTGCACGAGGGCGCTGGTCCCGAGCGCGCCCGCCGCCATTCCGATCAGCGGCATGATCGCGTTCACGAGCTGGGCCCGCGCCCGGTCGACGTCGACGAGCGCGGCGCCGAGCGAACTCGCCGCGATGCCGGTCGCCACGCCCTGGACGAAGCGCGCCGCGATGAGTCCCCACGCCCCGTTGGCCGTCGTGAACAGGGCCATCGCCGCCAGCTCGAGGAGCAGCGCGCCGAAGATCACCGGCCGTCGGCCCAGATGGTCCGAGATCGACCCGGCGACGAGGAGCGCCTTGAGGAGCGCCAGCGCGTAGACCGCGAACACCGCGGTCGTGAGCACGGGGGAGAGCGCGTAGGTCTCCTGGTAGAACCGGTACAGCGGTGTCGGAGCGGCGGACGCGGCGAGGAAGGTGCCGAGCACCGCCGCGTGGAAGAACAGCGTGCCGCTGCCCGCGACAGCCACAACTTTCAGCTTGCGGTCCCTGGTCATTGGCGAACCTAAAGGCTAATCCGTTGCGTTTGATGCGTAGGCCCTCCGCGCCACAAACGCAATATCTTTGCGTTTGTGGCGCCCCAGATGGCAGAGTGCAGGATGACGACGAGGCAAGGGCCGCGTCCGGGCGGCCGCAGCGCGCGGGTGCAGACTTCGGTTCAGGCGGCCGTGCGCGCGCTCCTGACCACGACTGACCGTTCGGAGATCACGGTGCCCCTGGTGGCGGCCGCGGCCGGCGTGACGCCGTCGACGATCTACCGGCGGTGGGGCACGCTCGCCGAGCTCTTGGCCGATGTCGCGGTCGAGCGGCTGCGTCCCGACGGCGAGCCGGCCGATACCGGGAGCGGCCGGACCGATCTCGAGGCGTGGGCGGAGCAGTACGCGGACGAGATGTCGTCCGCGCCGGGGCGGGAGATGATCCGGGACGTTCTGGCGGCGGCGGACGCGAACTGTGCCCAGCGATGCTGCAGCTTCACCCGCGATCAGATCGCGATCATCGCGGATCGGGCCGTGGCCCGCGGCGAGGCCTTCCCGGACCCCGAGGCAGTGCTGGACGGGGTCATCTCGCCGATCCTCTACCGGATCCTGTTCGGGACCGCGCTGAACCGGGAGCGGATCCTCGAGCTGGTCGACCGCACCTTGACGGCGCGCGAAGCGACCTGACCCGAGGCGCCGACCCGGTGCACCGACCTCGCGGATGAGGCCGGGCGCGTGACCTCAGCCGCGAAGGGCCGCGCCGACCGGCCTTTCAGAGCGGCTGCACGGGATGGGCGCGCGTCCGGTCCTTTCCGCGGGTCGCTATCGCGGGTTGTGCCAGCGACGCGCTCGCGTAGCCCGCGGGCGCGACGGCGAGGATCGGTCGCCAGGTCGAGGACCACGCGCGTAGCGGCTCCGGATCGCCGCGGAAGGCCAGGTCGAGAAAGGCCAGCGTCCCGGCGGCGGTGGCCGCCTTGACCTGCGGGTTCAGGTTCAGACCGCCCGTGAGGGGACGGTCGGTGAAGATACTGTGCGAGCCGCCCTGGAAGACCGCCAAGGACTTCCGGGGCGTCGCGATCGCCTCGTACACGGCGAGGCGATCGCTGAACGGCGAGGTGCGACCGGGCAGCTGGATGACATCCTCGGTCGCGGTCACGTGCAAGGTCGGGATCTCGACGGCGCCCAGGACGGCCCGCAGGTCGCGCTCGCCGTAGAAGGGCGGCGCCGAGATCACGATCCCGGCCGCGATCCGCGGATCCCGCGCCTGAAGGGCGTGCCCCTCCCGGATGACGCGCGCGCCCGCGGCGATCAGAGTCGTGTTGGCGCCGTAGGAATGGCCGGCCGCCACGATCCGGCGCGGGTCGATCCGGTCTCCGAAAGCGCCCCCGTCCTGAACGAGGAGGCGGTCCAGGGCGAAGCGCAGGTCGCGCGCCCGGGCGATCGCCTCCCGTTCCTGCGCCGCCCGCTCGATCCGGTCGAGCAGGGCCAAGGGGTTGCCGGTCCAGACGGAGCTGTCGCTGCCGACGTGCTGCAGGTGCAGGCTCGCGATCCCGTGGGACGACCAGTGCCGACCGAGATAGCTGTAGCCGGTCCGGGACTGCCCGAGACCGTGCGAGAACACGACCAGCGGGACGCGCCGCCGGAGCGACGACGTGTTCGGCCAGTACAGGCGTACCGGCACCGGTCGCTGGCGCGCGCCGTCGACCCAGTCGAAGTCGACGATCCGGACGTCCTCGACGACGGGCTCCGCCGCGGCCGGACGCGTCACACCCGCAGCCAGGGTTCCCAGCAGCATGGCGCCGATCTGCCGACGGTTGGGCAACGGCCGTGCCGCTGTCGGACCGGTACACTCGAGCATGGGGAGGGCTTTCGCGAGAGGAGGGGAGCCACAAGGATTCGCCGAGCTGCGCGTCGCCGGGCGCAGCCCGATCACGACGCGTCCTCGCCCCCCGGCGCGCGCCAACCGAATTCCGTTCGCCGACGGATGCCCCGACGGCGAACGAGGCTGCCGATATCGGCAGGAAGGGGCGGGCGCCCGACCGGACTCCGCACCACGTCCCGAGACCGCGCGTCAAAATCGCACTCGGTGTAAAAATATAATTGCACCGCGTGCAACTTTGCAAGTGCGGAATCGCATGTCACAACGCGGGCATGGGGAGCCCGCCACCGAAGCCCGGCAGCCTGCGCGCGCGAAAACGGCAGGAGACTCTGGAACGGATCGCCGAGACCGGCCTGCGGTTGTTCAGCCGGCACGGCTACGAGGCCACGACCCTGGATGCGATCTCCGAGGCGGCCGGCATCTCGCGTCGAACCTTCTTCTACTACTTCAAGTCAAAGGAAGAGATCCTGCTGGACTGGCAGATGCGCGGCTTCGGCGCGGCGCTGCGCAAGGCCGTCCTGGCCCAGCCGGAGGGCAAGGTCCCGGTCGAGGCCGTCCGGGACGCCCTGCTGGCGCTGTCGACGGGTTTCCGGACCCAGGAGTTCATCAGTATCGATCGCGTCATGCGGTCCAGCGAGACCCTGAAGGCCCGCAAGCAGGCAGCCTACGGCCTGCACGAGCAGGCCCTGCATGCCGCGCTGATCGAGCGCTGGCCGGATCCCGTCCGCAGCGCGCCGCTGCGCCTCGTCGCCATGGCGTCGCTCGGTGCGATGCGCCTGGCGATCGAGGCCTGGATCCAGGCGGGCGGCGACCGGCCCGTGGACGCCTTCCTGCGGGCGGCCTTCGCCGGTCTCACGGCCGAGTTCTGCACACCGTCCCGATAGCCCCGCCGCGATCGGCACGCCGCCGCGGCCCCGCGGTGACGGGCGCAACGCCGTCACCGCCCATCGGCCGGCAGCGCGACGAAGGGATCGCAGGCGGGAACGCCGAGCGGCGCGAAGTGCCGCACGTTCCGGGTCAGGACCGTCCAGCCGTTGCAGCGCGCCGTGGCGGCGATCGCGAGATCCGCGAAGCCGGGCGCGTGCCCCTGTCCGCGCGCCAGATCGGACAACCCGCCGATGTGGCGCGCGACGGCGAGGTCGATCGGGAGGACCTTGGCGGCGTACAGGTGCAGCAAGGTCTCCAGCCACGCCGCGAGGCGCTCGGCCTTGCGCGCGGCACCGTCCCTGCGGCTCTTCGCGATGCCGTCCTCGATCTCGGCGATCGTGACGACCGAGAGGTGGAGCCCCGCGCTGTTCCGGTCCATCCAGTCGGTCAGTTCGACGGCCGGAACGGCCTTGGTCGGCGCGCCGGCCGAGAGCACGTTGGTGTCGACGAGATACACCGCCTCACAGCTCGGCGCTTCTGAGCCCGCCGGACGGGGAGGGGAGGTCGTCCGCCGCGAGGGGCGCGGCCATGAGCAGGCGGCCGAACGACGGGACGCGGGACAGCCGCTGCCAGTCCTCGAAGCTGAGCAGCACGGCCTCGGGGCGGCCGTGGCGGGTGATGATCGAGGGCGCGCCCTGCTTCGCTTGGTCGATGACGGCCGACAGCGTCGCCTTGGCGTCCCGAAGCTGGATCTCCTGCATGGCGCCCTCCGTGACCACTGTGGTCATAATAGGTGTCCAGGTTCCGATCCGCAAGGGCGGCGCGCGGCCGGTCGTCGGCACCCGACCCCGACGGCTCGCCGGGGCCCACCCGTGTCCGGCACGCAACAGTTGATTGCGGACCAGATTATGCCCCTTGCGGTTGCAGCGTTTTAGGACCAACGTATGTTACTGTTCACTGAATACGGGTGCTCGGGTGGCAGCTTTTAAGCCCCTAGACGGGCAAACAGCCTCGGAAACCTTCCAGACGGCGCTGGACGCGCTCGACGTCGTCGGCCGCTGGGAATGGGACGCGGGCGTCGATCGGGTGCGGGCCGACGCCTTCGTCGCCCTGGTGTACAACGTCGATCCGGCCGTGGCCGAGGAAGGCGTCCCGCTCGGCCGCTACATGAGCAGCATCCACGCGGACGATCGCGAGCGGATCGATGATCTGATTCGGCGCAGCGCCCGCGAGGGGACACCCTACCTTGCCGAGCATCGGGTGACCTCGGCGGACGGTCGGACGCGCTGGGTCCTGGTGCGCGGGCGCTTCACCGGCGATCATGTCGGGCGGCCGCAGGGCGGCAGCGGCATCCTCCTCGACATCACCCGGATGCGGATGTTCGAGGACATGGCCGACGAGGCCGTGCCGCGTGCGGAGACATCGCCCCTCGAGCTGGCAGCGGATCACGCCATCGCGGCGATGTACGCGATCAGCGAGCTGCGGGACGCGGAGCTCAAGGCGCAGGCCGAAGCGCTGCTGATGACGCTGGGCCGCAGGCTCGCCCTCCAGGAGGTCCAGGACCGGCACCGCCAGATGAACTGATCGCGGCGCGCCGGCGTCCGATACAGCATGGGACGGAGCGTCGTCCGATCCTGTCCGGGAGCGGGAGACTGGGCCGGACACGCGCGCTATGCTGGCGGATCGGCAGAACAGCGCGGCACGGATGATCCGGCGTTCCAGAACGACAATCATCGTCCTCGGCGTCATCGCCGGGGCCGCCGTCGCTGCCCTGCTCATCCATCTCCTCCTCGGCCTGCTCTCCCTCGACATCGCTGTCGCCAAGACCAGCACCGAGGATCGGGAGGCCGCGCAGGCCCTCACGCAGCTCTTCCAGACCCAGCATCCGCGGGTGCGCATCCGGACGATCTTCGAGCCGGATCGCCTCGGCGCCTCGGCGGCCCTCGACAAGGGCGAGACCCAGCTCGCCCTGGTGCGCAGCGACGCCGCGCCGAAGGACGGGCAGACCCTGGTCATCCTGCGCCGCGACGCGGTGGTCTTCGTCGCGCCCGGGGGCAGCCCCGTCGACAGCGTCGCCAAGCTGCGGGGCAGCACCGTCGGTCTCCTCGACGGGCGGAAGCTCGACCCGCGCCTGCTCGACCTGATCCTGACGCATTTCGGCGTGCCCCCGAGCAGCGTGCATCGCAGGATCCTGACGATCGACCAGCTGACGGAGGCCGCCCGCAACCGACAGATCGGTTCGGTGTTCGTGGTGGCCCCGGTCGGGAGCGCGCTGTGGCTGCCGCTGTTCACGGCGCTGCGCAAAGGCTCCGGGACGGTGAAGCTGTTCGAGGTCGACGAGGCGGCGGCGATCGCCAAGGAGCACCCCGTGCTCGACACGATCGACGTGCCCAAGGGCGCCTTCCTCGGCTCCCTGCCGGCCCCGGGCGACGACATCACCACGCTGTCCGTCAGCCACCGGCTCGTGGCCCGCGGCGCCATGCCGGACTGGCTCGCCGGCGAGATCACCCGCGAGGTTCTCACCGGCAAGCCGCGGCTCGTCGCGCTCGACGACGATCTGGCCGGCATCGAGGCCCCCGACACCGACGACAAGGTCCAGGCGCTCCCGATCCACCCGGGCGCCACGGCGTACCTGACCGGGAACCAGCCCAGCCTGAGCGATCAGGCGCAGAACGCGGCCTACTGGGTCGGGCTCATGATCAGCGCGCTGGCCTCCCTCGGCGCGGCGGGCATCGGGCTGTATCGGCGCTTCCGGCCGCTGCAGCCGCCCACCCGGGTCATGCGCCTCCTGGAGATCTGGCTGTCCGTGTCGAGCGCCGATCCGGTCGAGCTCGATCATCTGGAGCGGGAGGCCGACGCGCTCGCGGCGGAGACGATCCGGATGGAGGCCCACAGGCGGACGGAGAGCGTCGAGATCCGCCTCGTCGCCCTGCTCGTCGCGCATGTCCGGGAGGCCGTCCAGCGCCGGCGGCGGCACGTGGGGCAACGGATGTCCTAGAGCCGTATCCGACCATGTTGCAACGGTCGGGAAGGACGGCGAGCCCGGTCTCGCCAGCCGCGCCGGCCCCCCTCTCCCGTGCGGGAGAGGGTTGGGGTGAGGGACGCGAAGGATCAGGACTGAACAGGCCGCCGATGCCCGTACAGGCCGCGACTCTTCCGGACTGTTCTCAGCCCTCACCCTGTCCCTCTCCCGCACGGGAGAGGGGACCCGCGCCTCGTTCGGCACGGGCTCGCCGATCGCCCCCGTCCCAACCCGATCGGGAACGGCTCTAGCGCCGAGCGATCCCGCCACCGGCCCCCGGCTGCGGCCGATCCCGGCCCGGTCGCGGCCTCACGCGAGCAGGTCGCGATGCGTCCGATGCCCGCGCAGCCACGCCCGGGCGTAGCCGCACAGGGGCACGATCCGATCGCCCTCGGCGCGCGCGTGCGCCGCGACGCCTTCCATGAGCCGGCCGGCCGCCCCGGTGCCGCGCAGGACCGGCGGCGCGTAGACGTGGCTGATGACGAGCTGGCCGGGTTCCCGACGATAGGTCGCGAAGGCGACGTCACCGCCGACCTGCAGCTCGAAGCGGCCTCGCTCGACGTTGTCGCGCAGCGTATCGGTCATCGTCGTCCTCGGGCCCTGGCTCGGATCGGGAGCGCCGCGTCGGCCGGGTGCTCCGCGAGGTCCGCGGGCGCCACCGGCCGCGTTCCGGAGATCCCGGCCCCGAAGATCCCGCCTCCCAGGCTCATATAGGATCGCACGTCCCGTCGCGGACGCGGATCAGGAGCGCCGCGGCGGCATCGCCGCCGATCCACGGGACGCGGCCGTCCGTCGGAGCGCGGGAGCGCGCCCGCTCAGGGGATGTCGGCCGGCTCGACGTCGATCCGGTCGAACCGGCCGAGGCGGTAGATGAGGAACGACAGGAGCCACGCCGCCGCGAACAGGCCGACGATGCCGAAGCCGAGCGCGCCGAAATGGTCGTTGATCGCGGCGATCCGCTCCCAGAGCCAGCCCTGGAGGTTGAGCTTGTCCGCCAGGAGGTTCAGCGCCTCCAGCGTGCCGACCACCAGCGCGACCACCACCGACACCAGGGTGATGGTGAGATTGTAGAACAGCTTGCGCATGGGCTGGACATAGGCCCAGCTGTAGGCGCCGAGCATCAGCACGCCGTCGGTCGCGTCGACCAGCGTCATGCCGGCGGTGAACATCGCCGGGAAGACCAGGATCGTCCAGAGATCGATGCCCTGGCTCGCCTGGGCGGCCGAGAGCCCGAACAGGCTCACTTCCGTGGCGGTGTCGAAGCCGAGCGCGAAGAGCAGGCCCAGCGGGTACATGTGCCAGGAGCGCGTCACGAGGCGGAACAGCGGCCGCAGGATCCGGGCGAGGACGCCCTGGTTGGCGAGCAGCATGTCGAGGTCGGCCTCGACGTAGCGGCCGGTGCGCCGGACCTGCCGGAACGCGCGCCAGACCCCCGCGAGGACGACGAGATTGACCAGGCCGATGAGGATCAGGAAGGCGGCCGAGACGCCGGTGCCGATCAGGCCGCCGAGTTCCCGGTAGCCTTCCGAGGCCGTGATCAGGCTGGTCGCGGCCAGCGCCACCGCGGCCGCGGCCACCACCACGACGGTGGAATGGCCGAGGGCGAACCAGAAGCCGACCGAGACCGGCCGCTGGCCCGCCTGCATCAGCTTGCGCGTGACGTTGTCGATGGCGGCGATGTGGTCGGGATCGACCGCGTGGCGCAGTCCGAAGACGTAGGCCAGCAGCGCGGTCGAGAGCAGGGCCGGCTGCCCCGCGAACAGGCTGTAGGCCCAGGACCAGGCCGCGACGTTGGCCGCGATCAGGACGAGGTAGAGCAGGACGATGCGGCGCCGCACGACGCGGGGCGCCGTGCCATCGGACGGGACGATCGCTTCCATCAAAGCCTTACCCACCCGAATACCGTCCCCTCGGCCCCGTTGCCCGGGCCTCTCGCGTCGCCGCTGCCGTGCAGCACGGGATCCGACATAGCGCAGAAGCGGCCGGCCTGCGGAGTCCCGCAGGTGCGTCCTCTTCCCGGAGCGACGGCCCCGGCGGCTGCCTGGACGGGGGCCGCGGGCCCGCCATCAGAACCGCACCGTCACCGAGCCCGTGATCCGCCGGGGCGAGCCCGGATAGACCCGGAACACGTTCAGCGAACTCTCGTAGTACGCGGTGTCGAAGATGTTCTCGACGTTCAGCGCGATCCGGGCATTGTCGAAGCGGTAGTAGGCGAGCGCGTCGACCGCGACGTAGGCCGGCAGGGTGAAGCCGGAGCCGGCCGCGTCGCCGGCGCGCGCGCCCACGCCCCGCACGCCGCCGCCGATACCGAAGCCGCGCCACGCCCCCTCCGGCTCGTAGACCGCGAGGAGGCTGCCGGAATGGCGCGGCACGTTGATGAGCGGGGCCCCGACCGGGAGCACGTTGTCCTTGGTCACCCGGGCGTCGGCGTAGACGTAGCCGGCCAGGAGCTTCAGCTCCGGCGTGATCTGCCCCTGGGCCGTCAGCTCGAACCCCTGGCTGCGGACGGCCCCGGCGGCGAGGGAGAAGCCGGTATTGGCGGGATCGGGCGTGAGCACGTTCTCCCGCTCCACCCGGAAGGCGGCGGCGGTGAGGAGCAGGCTGCCGCCGAACAGCTCGGACTTGGCGCCGACCTCGTAGCCGAGGCCGGTCTCGGGCGGCAGGGCCGTGCCGCGGGTCACGGCGGCGGCGTCCGGGCCGATGTTCGGCCGGAAGCTCGTGCCGACGTTGGTGTAGAGGGCGAGTTCCGGGATCGGCCGGTAGACGAGGCCCGCCCGGGGCGACGCGGCGACCCGCGACTGGTCCACCTGACTGCGGACGGCGCGCTCGCGGAAGCTCTGCTCGAAGATGTCGAGGCGCACACCGACGAGCGCCCGCCATTCGGGGCTCAGGACGATCTCGTCCTGCGCGTAGAGGCCGGTGTTGGTGATCCGCTCCAGGTTGTTGCGCGGGATGGTGATCGGCGGCAGCGCCTGCCCGTAGACCGGGGCGTAGATGTCCAGGGCGAACGGGCTCGTGCGGAAGTTCGAGCGGAAGTACTGCGTGCGGCTGTCGGTGCTCTCCCGGTCCATGCCGAGCAGTAGCGTGTGGCCGATGCCGGCGGTATCGAAGCGCCCGACGAGGTCGGCCTGCCCGACGGCCACGTCCCAGCGGTAGTCGCGCACGTTGCGGTCGCGCGAGACCGTGCGGTTGTCGGCAGCGATGGCGCGGATCTCCGCCGACTCGCCCGCGAGATCGCCCGTGTTGAAGTAGGTCGCCAGGCGAAGCTGCCAGTTCTCATCGAACCGGTGGTCGACGCGGACCTGCAGGGTGTTGTTGTTCTGATAGGTGCTCTGCCCGGGCTCGCCGAGGAAGCGGGAGACGGGCAGGAACCCGAGTTGACGGTTCAGCGCGATGACGCCCCGGTCGAAGACGATCCGGTTCTTCACGAACTCGGTTTCGACCGTGATCCGCGTGTCCGGGGTGACCTGCCAGCTCACCACCGGCGCGACGAGGAGCCGGTCGCTGTCCACGAAGTCGCGGAAGCTGCCCGCGCCCTGCGCGGCGAGGTTGAAGCGGTAGAGCACCGTGCCGTCCGCGCTCAGCGCGCCGCCGGCATCGATCGTGCCCCGGGTCAGGCCGAACGAGTCGACCTGGTTGCCGAACTCGACGAACCGCTCGGCGGTTGGCTGCTTGGTGATCAGGTTGACGAGCCCGCCGGGGTCGCTGCGCCCGAACAGGGCCGCTCCCGGCCCCTTGAGCACCTCGACGCGCTCGATGTTCTGGGCGTCCGGCGGCGGCGGCGTCCCGCGATTGAGGGGAAAGCCGTTCTTGTAGATCTCGGAGGTGGTCACGCCGCGGATGGCGTAGCTGAAGATCGACAGGCCGCCGAAATTGTTCTGGCGGGCGACGCCGGGCAGGTAGTCGAAGACCCGGTCGACGCGGGTGGCGGCGATGTCGGTGATCGTCTCGCGGGGCGCCACCGACACGGCCACGGGCACGTCGATCTGCGGTGTGGCCGTGCGCGTCGCGCTGACCGCCGTTCCGGCGCCGTAGCCCGGTGTCGGACCGATCAGGCCGATGCTGCCGCGCCCGGACGCCGTCGTGCGGGTCGCGCCCTCGCCGACATGCTCGACCGACAATTCCTCCAGGGTCACGCTCTCCTGCGCGCGGACCTCCCCGACCGGCGCGCCGGCGGACAGCATGGCCGCGAGTGCCAGACGCGGGCTGCCGCGCCGCGCCCCGGCAGGGCGGGCGCATCCCCGGCGCGGCCTGGGACTCTCGCGGAAGGACAATCGTCCAGAACTCGCCACCACACACTCGCTGCTGCCGGCGCGCGGCCACGCGGCGGCGAGCGGCGTCCCGCCCGGAGGGGCGGCACCGCGCGCTCCGCTGGGGCACCGCGCCCGAGGAACGTCGTCGCGCCGAAGGCCGCCTCCCGTGACGCGGGTCATCGCCGCCGCCGGACCGTCCCGGTGCGCGGCACCGGCGGCCGCGCAGAGCGGGATCGCCCCGTCCACAGGTGCGGGGTAGATCCGGACGCGGCGCGAAGCGCGCGCCGGCGTCCCGTTCCAGCTCCGAGCCCGGAGAACCCTGGCGAGAGAACCTTGGCAGGAGGATACTTGCCGCGGCGACCGGCCGGGTCAACGCTCCGGCAACCGAATGTAATAATGTTGCGACGACAGTGGCGGAACGGCCACAGCGCCGTGGCGGCATGGCGGCGGGCGCGGCCGGGACGGCGCCGTCGGGTATGCCGCTCCCGTCAGGGTCTCACATCCGGCCTGGGATCCGGCACGAACCCGTCGCGGTTCGGCATGCGGACGGCGGCCAGGGTGCGGCATCGAGCACGGCGCTCTCCGAGACGAGCCCGTTCAGGTACAGGACGTAGCCCGAGACCGCGTAGACGTCGTCGGCGCTGAGCGATTGCGGGGCGTTCATCGGCATCGCCCGCCGGATGTAGTCGAACAGGGTCGGCGCGTAGGGCCAGAAGCTGCCGACGGTCTTGAGCGGCTTCGCCGAGGCGAGCGTGCCCTGGCCGCCGACCAGCCGCTCGCCGGTCCCGCCCTCGCCCCGGCTGCCGTGACACGAGGCGCATTGGGTCTCGAAGACCTCTCGGCCGTGGGCGACGCTGCCGTGTCCGGGCGGCAGCTTCCGGCCGTCCCGGTCGACGTCGATGTTCCAGGCGGCGATCTCGGCCTCCGTGGCCGGACGCCCGATCCCGAGGCGCTCCGTCGCCCGCGCCGGCCCGGCGCAGGCGAGTGCCAGAGCGATCCCCACGGCGGCGCGGGCTTCACGCATAGCCATTGGCCACCTCGCCGTCCGCGGCGATGCGCCAGGGCACGACCGCGTTGTTGTGGTAGAAGGATTTGAGGCCGCGCACCGCCGTCAGCGCCTCGAAGCCCGGCTGCACGTAGCCGGTCTCGTCGATCGCCCGGCTCGCGATGGTCGTCGGCGTCCCGTCCCAGCGCCAGGGCAGCCGGAACCGCGTCAGCGCCCGGTTGAGCACCGGCTCCTGCAAGGCGGCGTCGCGCCAGCTCCCGCCCCCGTCCGTCGAGACCTGCACGCCGCGGATCCGCCCGCGCCCGCTCCAGGCGAGGCCGGTGATCTCGTGGAAGCCGGGGGCGATCCGCTGCGTGCCCGACGGCCGCGTGATGATCGACTTGGCCTCCATGACGAAGGTGAATTGCCGCGCCGTGCCGTCCGGCATCAGGTCGGTGTACTTCGACGTCTCCTCGCGGGAATAGGCCGGCTCCGCCGCGACGTTGAGCCGGCGCAGCCACTTCACGCTCATGTTGCCCTCGTAGCCGGGCAGCAGCACCCGGAGCGGGTAGCCCTGCTGGGGGCGCAGCCGCTCGCCGTTCTGGCTGTAGACCAGCAGGGCGTCGTCGAGGCACTTCGCGATCGGGATGCTGCGGGTCAGCGCGGCGGCGTCCGCGCCCTCGGCCACGACCCACCGCGCGTCCGGCTTGAGCCCGGCCTCCGCCAGGACCGTCGCGAGGCGCACGCCGGTCCATTCGGCGCAGCTGACGAGGCCGACGAGGTCCGACGCCGTCTTGCCCTTGATCGCCTCGAAGCCCGGGTTGCCCGAGCATTCGAGGAAGTAGATGTGCGACTCCGACGGGAAGCGGCGGATGTCGTCCATCGTCAGGATGAGCGGCGTCTCGACGAGTCCGTGGATCATCAGCCGGTGCTGGGCGGGATCGATGTCCGGAATGCCGCCGTGGTGGCGCTCGTAGAACAGGCCGTTGGGCGTCAGGATGCCGTCGAGATCCTGCAGCGGCGTTCGGCTCGACGCCGAGATGTACTGCTTCAGACCCTTCGGGACGTTGCGGATGACGCCCTCCTCGAAGCGCGAGGGCCGGCCGTAAGTCTGGCTGCCGACATCGGCGCCCGGGACCTTCATCCATTCGGGAACGGCCGGAGGCGCCGCCTCGTCCGATCGGGCCGGCCCGCCCGCGAGGACGGCCGCGGCCGCCGCCGCGCCTTGTGCGAGGAAGCGGCGCCGCGCCGGCGGCGATTCGTCGTCCTGGCTCATCGCATGGCACTCCGCCTCGCCCCGCCCGCCGGGGCAGGCCCAGAGTCTCACGCAACGGCGCTCCCTCCTAGTCCCGTCGGAACGGGGCCCGTCTCGTGGTGCGCCCGCAGGCGTCGCAGGGCCTCGAGATCGAAGACCTCGTCCGCGCGCCCGTAGCCGCCATCCACGACCTCGTCGACCAGGACCATGGTGTGCGGGCGCGCGGCCTCCCCGAAGAAGGAGACCAGCAGATCCGTCGTGCGGTGGATCAGATCCGCCTTCTGCGGACCGGTCATCATGCCCTGCGGGATCTTGAAATTGGCGAACGGCATCGATCGTCTCCAGGCTGAACTGATGAAACACGGGTCGCGCCCGCGCGCGGCGACGCGGATCTCCTCGCGGATCTCCGCGCGCACCTCATTCCTGCGCCGCGCGGGCCGCGCGAGCGGCCTCGTTCAGGGTCGCGACGGCCGCGTCGAAGCGGTGCTCGGCCTCGGCGTTGCGCTGGAAGGCGACGCGCTGCACCAGGATCTCGGCCGGCGTCGGCTGCTGCTGGAACAGGGCCATCACCTCGTCGATGAAGTCGGCCAGCGGCAGGTAGCCCGCGCGGGTGGCCTGGCCGGGCGTGAGATCCGTCTGGACCGCCGGCGGCACCAGCTCGATCACCTCGACCCGGCCCTCGAGAGCCTCGCGCAGCGAGACCGTGTAGCTGTGGATCGCCGCCTTCGTCGCCGAGTAGGTCGGTGTCGTCGTCAGGGGCACGAAGGCCAGCCCGGACGACACGTTGATCAGCGCCGCGTCCGGCCGTGTGGCCAGATGCGCGACGAGGGCATCCGTCAGACGGATCGGGCCGAGCAGGTTGGTGGTGATCGTCGCCTCCGCGTCGGAGAGGTCGCGCGCCTGGTCCAGCGCCTCGAAGCGCATGATGCCGGCGTTGTTGATCACCACGTTCAGGGCCGGGTGCTCGGCCGTGACGCGCCGTGCGAACGCCGCGATGTCTCCGGCATCCGCGATGTCGAGGGGCATCGCGTGCAGGCCCGGGCGGCCGGCCGTGACCCGTTCCAGCGCCTCCACGCGGCGACCGGCGACGATGACGGTGTTGCCCAGATCGTGGAAGCGATGGGCGAGCGCGGCTCCGATCCCGGACCCGCCGCCCGTGATGAGGATCGTGTTGCCGGAGATTCTCATGATGGCGACCCCGTTGTTGTCGCCGCAGAGAGTATGGCCCACACTCTCTACCCTGAAGTAGGCACCGAAAAGATTTGTACGCACCGAAAGGAGAGTGTCGAATGCGCAGGGCTGACCCCGACCCCGCGATCGAGGCGAAGCGGCGCGGGCCGCCCCCGCAGGACGTCGATCCGGCGATCGAGGCCCTGGTGAACGACATCATCGGCCAGGTCGCCGACAAGTGGACGATGCTGATCCTCGAGGCCCTGGAGGAGCACGGCACCCTCCGGTTCACGCAGCTCGGCCGGGCCGTGGGCCGGATCAGCCAGAAGATGCTGACGCAGACCGTCCGCCAGATGGAGCGGGACGGTCTCGTCCGGCGGACGGTGCACCCGGTGATCCCGCCGCGCGTGGACTACACGCTGACGCCGCTGGGCCGGAGCCTGGGCGCCGCGTTCTGCGGCGTGTGGATCTGGGCCGAGACGCACCACGCCGAGATCGAGCGCGCCCGGCGGGCATTCGCTGCGGCGGCCGAAGCTCTGGATCTTCCCGCCGACGCCGGGGCACCGTGAAGGCGAAGGGCTTCCCGATCGCGGTCTGGCCGCGGAGGACGGAGGGGCGTGCGGCTCTGGCGGGCTCGCCCGCGCGGGGCCGGCCCGTGCCGATTAACTGTCGAGCGGAAGAGCGATGCCGTCGTTCTCCAATGGTCTCGCCAAGCTTGGCGTTTCAGTCTAGCGTCTAGACTGAATTCGGCGGCAAGGCGGGCGCATCATGCAATCCACCCCTCCGTACGGTGAGCCGCCGCTCCCGATCAGTTCCGACGCGATCGCCGACGGCCCGAAGGTCCCCGGCGCGGCGCGGCGCCGTTCCGTGGTCGCGGGCGCCATCGGCAACACGCTCGAATGGTACGATTTCGCCACCTACGGGTACTTCAGTGCCGTCATCGGCCGGAACTTCTTCCCGTCCGACAGCCCCACGACGTCGCTGCTCTCGGCCTTCGCGGTGTTCGCCGCCGCCTTCTTCATGCGCCCGATCGGCGGCATCGTGTTCGGCCACATCGGCGACCGCTACGGCCGGAAGACGGCACTCCTGCTGTCGGCGGGCCTCATGGCCGTCTCGACCTTCCTGATGGGCTGCCTGCCCACCTACGCGTCGGCCGGACTCCTCGCGCCCGTCCTGCTCGTGGTGCTGCGGCTCGGCCAGGGTCTCTCCGTCGGCGGCGAGTACACCTCCTCGGCCATCTTCCTGTCCGAGACCGCAGCACCGGCGCGCCGCGGCCTGACCGGCAGCCTCGCCTGCATCGGGGCCGCCGGAGGCATCCTGCTCGGCTCCATTGCCGGGACGCTCGTCACCGGCCTGCTCACGCCGGAGGACGTGCACCAGTGGGGCTGGCGCCTGCCGTTCCTCTTCGGGATCGTGCTCGGCGTCTTCATCTTCGCCCTGCGTCGCCATATCGACGACGATCACGTCGAGACCGTGTTTCGCGAAGATCGGACACCGACGGACCAGCGCTCACCGCTGCGCACGGCCGTCGAGATCGACGGCTCCGCCATGCTGCGCGCCTTCGCGATGAATCTCGGCCTGGCGTGCGGCTTCTACGTGGTGTTCGTCTACCTCGTGACGTTCATGCACACCGTGTCGGGCCTCCCGCAACACACGGCGTTTCTCATCAACTCCCTCGCCATGGTGGTTCAAGCCGTGTGCATCCCGATCGCCGGAGCCCTGTCCGACCGCTTCGGGCGCAAGCGTGTTCTGGTCCTGACCGGGGCGGGCCTGACAATCCTGTCATGGCCGCTCTTCATGCTGCTGACCACCGGCGACACGCTTCTGATCGTCCTGAGCCAGGTCGCGTTCGCGATCCTGATCGCCGGCAACGCCGCCGTCGTGCCGACGGCGTTCGTCGAGATGTTCCAGCACCGCTCGCGCTGCACGGCCCTGGCGATCAGCTTCAACGCCTCGATGGCGCTGGTCGGGGGCACCGCCCCGATGGCCGCGACGTGGATCGTCCACCACCTGGCCTGGCCCACGGGGCCGGGCCTCTACGTCGCCGTGCTGTCGGCCATCTCGCTCGCCGCAGTCCTCACGATGCGCGATCGGACCGGAGAATCGCTCGCGTGAGAGGATCGGCGCGCGGGGGGCGACACGCGGAGGCCGAAGTCACGTTGCGGCTCTCACAGAGCCGACGCCCCCATCGATCGTCGCTCGTCTCGATGGTGCCGGGCGTCCGATCGGCGACGATCCGAGCGGCGCGGTCAATAGGTCACCCTCACTAGTGGTAGCCGAGAGCGGCTCAGCTAAAATCGACTGAGGGAGACAGAAGAGAGCCTGTCCAGCAATGATCGGGTGAGCACTGCGGAGATCTCTTCTTGCTCGACGCGGTCATTGCCATGACCGGCAGACGGGCATCGGCGCTCCCGAGGGACCTGGAGCATGGGATTCGACGTGACACGACCTCTCTGGCGCTCAGTTTCATCCCGCCTCATCGTCGTATCCTTCTCAGCACTGATGATCGCGCCGGCGGCCCAGGCGGCCGGCACGCTGGAGGCGGCTCTCCGCGCGGTGCCCGATTCCGTCCTGGCGACGCCTGACCCGATGCCGATCGTCTTCATGGACGTCCAGGCGCTGTCCAGGGCAGCCGGCGGTGCGCTGAGCGACGCCGGCCTGCGGCGCATGGCCTTCGCGCAGAGCATCCGCCCGCTGAACGCCCTGAGCTACGGCGGCGCGCAGACATGGACCGAGAAGGCCGGCATCCCGTTCGAGGACATCTCGTATTTCGCGGCCTTCGGCCAGCCTCCGGCGCGCGTGAGTTACTGGGGTCTGGCGACGAAGGCGGCAGCCGACACCCTGGTCGCCAAGCTGAAGGACAGGAACTTCCGGCCGGTCTCGACCGCGCCGCGCATTCTCGCCAACGGTGAGCCGCGCGCCATGAATCTCAGGGCCCGGCAGCCGACCGATCCCTGGTCCGGCCCGATGGGCGAGACCAGCGCGATCCTGGCGATCGATCGCGTCGTCGCGCAGGCGTCCGCGGCCGGGGATCTGGAGACACGCGTCGGGGTCGGCCGGAGCGCGGCGGATCACGCGGCGGTCGCCACATCGCTGACGGGTCTGGCCGCCGCGGATGAGCGCGACCCGGGCGCGATCCTTCAAGCGGCCGTCGTGACGCCGCTGATGGGTATCACCCCCGACGATCCTGCCGCCCTCCTGTCGGCGACGACCGATCTGGCCGCGCAGAGGAAGGCGATCGAGGATCAGCGCGAGCGCGGACGGGACGGCGTCCCGGCTTATGCCGGCGGTATCGTGGCGGACTATCAAGGCAAGAACGGACCGGCCCTGCTCGTATCCCTCGCCTATCCCGATTGCCAGACGGCCGAACGGGCCGTCTCCGCGCTGAAGGCGCGTTGGCGAGCCGGCATGGCCCCTGCGGCCTCCGTCGACGGCCGCTCGGTCGAGAGCCCGCAGCGCGGCTGTGCCGCCGTCCTCCGCGTCGATCGTGCCCCGGGTGCGAACACCCCGTTCGGGGAGTTCCTCGGGACCTCCATGCAGCGCGGCTTCAACGTCCTGCAGATCGGATCGCAGCGATGACCGGGCTCCGACGCGCCGGACCGGAGCGCGACCGTCCCGGCCTGCGTGGTCGAGGCGCGGCTTTCCTAGGCCTCGGCCGTTCCGGGCGCGGCCGGCTCGCCCGTCGCCCCGAGTTCGGTGGCGAACTTGCCGAAGAACTCGTCGGCGAGTTTGCGCGCGGTCGCCTGCATGAGCCGGCCGCCCAGCGTGGCGATCTTGCCGCCGACCTCCGCCTTGGCGGTGTAGGTCAGGAGCGTCTCGCCGCCCTCCGCCGCGAGGCTGACCGCGGCGCGGCCCTTGGCGAAGCCCGCCATGCCGCCGTTGCCCTGGCCGACGAGGCTGTAGCCCTCGGGAGGGCGCATGTCCTCCAGGCGGACCGTGCCCGCGAAGGTCGCCGAGACCGGCCCGACCTTGAGGGCGACCTTGGCCGTCATCTCCTCCGGGGAGGCCTGCACCAGCTCCTTGCAGCCGGGGATGCAGCGGGCGAGCACCTCCGGATCGTTCAGCGCCGCCCAGACGGCCTCCCGCGCGACCGGGATCCGATACGCGCCAGCGATGTCCATCCTGGTCTCCTCCTGACACTGCGCCGCCCACCGGCCGGTGCGGGCGCTCAGACCGCGCAGTAGCGCGCCTGGATCTCGGGATCGTCCCGCAGCGCGGCCGCGGGCGCGTGGTAGACGACGGCGCCGCCGTCGACGATGTAGACGCGGTCGGACACGTCGAGGGCGAGCTCGACGTTCTGCTCCACGAGCAGGATCGTGGTGCCGGCCCGCTTCATCGCGACGAACTGCGCGAACATCTCCTCGACCAGGATCGGCATGATCCCCTCCGAGGGTTCGTCGAGGAGCACCATCACGGGCTCGGCCATGAGCGCCCGGGCGATGGCGAGCATCTGCTGCTCGCCGCCCGACATCGTGACCGCCTCCTGCTTCAGGCGCTGCTTCAGCCGCGGGAAGGTCTCGGCGATGACCTCGATCCGCCGCGCCTCGTCGCGGCGCGTCGCCCGCTCGCCCCGTCCTGCCCCCCTGGCGGCCAGGATCCCGAGGCGCAGGTTCTCCTCCACGGTCAGCCCCGGCACGATGCGCCGCTCCTCCGGCACGTAGGCGAGGCCCCGGTGGAAGCGCTCGTGGGGCGGCCGGTGGAGGATGTCGGCGCCCGCGAAGGTCACGCGCCCCTCGCGCTTCGCCACGAGGCCCATGATCGCCTTCAGCGTCGTGGTCTTGCCGGCGCCGTTGCGGCCGACCAGCGTGACGATCTCGCCGGGGCGCACCTCCAGCGAGAGGCCCTGCAGGATGTGGGAGTGGCCGTACCACGCCCGCAGGTCCTCGACCGCCAGGAGCGGCTGCGCGACGGCGGCGCTCATGCGGTCTTGCCCGTGGTCTTGCCCGTGATCTTGCCCGCCGCGTTGCCCAGGTAGACGCGGCGCACCTCGGGATGGGCGCGGATGTCGTCGGGGCTGCCCTCGGCCAGGAGCTGGCCCTGGTGGAGGACGACGAGGCGCCGGCACAGGCCCATGACGAGCTTCATCTTGTGCTCGACGAGGATCAGCGTCCGGGTCTCGGCGAGGCGCTGCACGAGGTCCATCATCTCGCGCGTCTCCTCGGGGCTCATCCCGGCGGTCGGCTCGTCGAGGAGGAGGAGGCTCGGCTCGGCGGCCAGCGCCACCGCGATCTCCAGGGCGCGCTGCTCGCCGTGGGCGAGTTCGCGCGCGAGGCGGTCCATCCGGGCGCCGAGCCCGACCTCGCCGAGGAGTTCCTCGGCCCGCTCCGCCAGCTCGGGATAGGCCGCGCGGTCCCGGAAGAACGCGAAGCGGACCCGCCGGGCCTGGGCGGCCACCCGCACGTTCTCGCGCACCGTGAGGTGCGGGAAGACGTTGGTGATCTGGAACGACTTGGCGATGCCCATCCGGGCGAAGGCGTGCGGGGCCGCGCCGGTGATGTCGCGCCCGCGGAACAGCACGCGGCCCTCGCTCGGCGGGAAGGCGCCCGAGATGAGGTTGAAGAAGGTCGACTTGCCCGCCCCGTTCGGCCCGATGATCGCCGTGATGCCGCCCTCCGGGAACGCGACGGTCACGTCCGACAGGGCGCGGAAATGCCCGAACCGCTTGCCGAGCCCCTCCGTGGCGAGGATCGGCGGCGCAGCACTGGGCGCCGTACTCGGCGCCTTGGCCGGCGCGGCGGCGACCGGGGCGACGGCCGGGGCGGCGCTCACCATCCGGCCCTCCTCAGGCGCGCCAGCACCTCGCCCCAGATGCCGAGCGGCAGGAACAGCACGAAGGCGATGAAGACGGCGCCGACGAAGAGCTGCCAGTGGCTCGTCACGGTGGCGAGCCCGTCCTGCAGGAGCGCGAAGGTCGCGGCGCCGACGAAGGGCCCGAAGAAGGTCCCCATGCCGCCGAGCAGCGCCATCATCACGGCCTGGCCGGAGGTCGAATAGTGCATCGTCTCGATCGGCACGATCGAGAGGTGGATCGCCTGGAGCCCGCCCGCGAGGCCGCACAGGGCCCCGGAGATCACGAAGGCCGCGAGCTTCATGCGGCGCACGTCGTAGCCGCAGGCCTGCGCCCGGCCCTCGTTCTCGCGGATCGCCTCGAGGGCGGCCCCGAAGGGCGACGACAGGAGGCGCGAGAACAGCCAGACCGCGACGCCGACCACCGCCAGCGCGGCGTAGTACTTCACCACCGGGTCGAGGAGGTTGAGGCTGAAGCCCGGCAGGGCGAGCGCCGGCACGTTGATGCCGCGCAGGCCGTTCTCGCCGCCGGTGAAGGCCTCCGCCTGGTAGAAGGCATAGTAGACGCACATCGACAGCGCGAGCGTCGTCATCGCGAAGTAGATGCCGCGGGTGCGGATCGCCAGCACGCCCATGACGGCGGCGATGAGTGTCGCGAGCAGCGTGCCGGCGACGAGCGCCAGGGCCGGGTGCAGCCCGTAATGGACGATGGCGATGCCGCAGCCGTAGGCGCCGCCGCCCAGGAAGGCGGCGTGGCCGAAGGACAGGAGCCCGGTATAGCCGAACAGCAGGTTGAACCCGAGGGCGTAGAGCCCGAGCACCAGGATGTTCACCGCGAGGGCCTGGTAGGGCGCGATCCAGGGGAACACGAGGAGGAAGGCGAGCGTCAGGGCGACGCGGTGCCGGCCGCACCACGCCAGCCGGCGCCCGGCCCGGCCGGGGGCCGGGCCGGGCGCCCGGAGGGGGGCTCCCCCGGTGGGCGGGGGGGGGGGGGCGCGGGCGCTCATCCGAGGGCTCCGGCCCGGCCGAGGAGGCCCCGGGGCCGCACGAGCAGCACCAGGGCCATGAGGGCGAAGATCGCCATCTTGGTCATGTCGGGGGCGACGAGCGACGTCATGGCCACCACGATCCCGACGATCAGCCCGGCGAGCACGGCCCCGGCGAGCGAGCCCATGCCGCCGACCACCGTGACCACGAAGGCCTCGGCGAGCACCGGGATCCCCATCTCGGGCGTGACGCCCTGGAGGGGCGCGGCGAGGATGCCGGCGAGCCCGGCGAGCGCGCAGCCCAGGGCGAAGACCGCGAGCCAGACCTTGGTGATCTCGATGCCGAGCACCTGCACGATCTGCGGGTCGCGGGCGCCGGCCCGGATCACGAGGCCGAAGGGCGTGCGCTCGATGAACAGCCACAGCGCGCCCACCACCGCCAGCGCGAATCCGATCAGGAACAGGCGGTAGAGGGGGAAGTAGCCGATCCCGATGTCGACCGCGCCGCGCAGCTCGGGCGGCGCGCCGAAGGGCAGGCCGGTCAGCCCGAAGGCGATGCGCACGCTCTCGACCATCACGTAGGACAGGCCGAAGGTGAGGAGCAGCGGGTCGTCGATGCCGCGCCCGTAGAGGGGGCGCACGAGCACGCGCTCCACGGCGAGCCCGAGGAGCCCCATCGCCAGCGGCGCCGCGACGAGGCTGAGCCAGAAGCTGCCGGTGTAGCCGTACAGGAAGACGCCGACATAGGCGCCGACCATGAAGAACGCGCCGTGGGCGAAGTTGACGACGTTCATCAGCCCGAAGATCAGCGACAGGCCGATGCCGACGAGCACGTAGATCGCCCCCAGCGCGATGCCGGTCACGAGCTGGAGGGCGAGGAGATCGAGGGGGAAGCCGCCGATCGTGATGGCGCTCAAGGCATCGCCCTCCCGCGGGTCCGCACGGAGCGCCTCACGCCTTGTGACCGAGTTCGTCGCAGCCGCGCAGGAAGCGCTCGTCGGGCCCCTCCGTGCCGAGGATCGTGAAGACGTCGTCCGGTGTCTTCATGTCCTTCGACTTCGCCTCGACGATCAGGACCGACTGCACCGACTGGTGGTCGCATTTCCGGAAGCTCTGCGGACCCTTGTAGAAGTCGGCCTTCAGGGCCTCCATGGCGGCCACGACCTTGTCGGTCTCGACCGACCCGGCGGCCTTCACGCCCTCCAGCACCGAGCGGACGCCGGCGTAGCCCAGCGCCCCGTAATCCGACGGGACGGCGCCGTTGTAGGCGGCGCGGAACCGGTCGTTGAACGCCTTGGCGGAGGGCACGCTGTCCTCCAGGCGCCAGTAGTAGGAGGTGCCGCCGATCACGCCGTCGAAGGCGTCGCCGCCGGCCTTGCGGGCGGTGAAGAGCAGGACCGGCGCGACGAGCTTGGTGGTGCGCTTCAGGCCGAACTCGGTCGCCTGCTGGATCGAGACGACCTGGTCCCGGCCGAAATTGCACAGGCAGAGCACGTCGGGCTTGAGCGCCGCGATCCGGGGCAGGAAGGCCGAGTAGTCGGAGGCGCCGATCGGGTGGCGGATGTCGGCCACGACCTCGATGCCCGAGGCTTCGCCGGCGCGCTTGAACCCGCGCATCATCTCGTGGCCGTACGCGTAGTCGGCGCTCAGGAAGGCGACGCGCTTGCCCGATTTCGGGAAGACGTAGCGGCCGACCGCGCCCGCGGTCATGTGCGGGTTCAGGGCCTCGTGGAAGGTGGTGCGGCCGAAATCCTTGGCCTCGTTGATCGCGTCGGACTGGCTGATCGAGTTGTAGATCACGCCGCGCTCGCGGGCGACGTTGTTGATCGACAGGGTCACGGCCGCCGAGAGGCCGCCGACCAGGAAGTTGACCTTGTCCTTCTCGATCAGCTCGAGGGTCCGGGTCGCCGCCTCGCCGGGGTTGAGCTTGTCGTCGCGCACGAGGAGCTCGGCCGTGCGGCCCTGGAAGCCGCCGGCCTCGTTGAACGCCTTGACGGCGAGTTGCGCGGCGCGGACCTGATCGTTCGCCTCGGCCCCGAAGGCGCCGGTGAGCGGCACCGGGAAGCCGATCCGGATCGGGCCTCCGGTCGAATCGCCTTGCGCGATCGCGGAGCGCAGGAGCGCCGGGGCGGCGAGCGCCAGCGCGGATGCGGCGGCGCTGCCCCGGAGCAGCCGGCGCCTGTCGAAGCCCGTTCCCATTCCCGTCCCTCCGTCGGCGTTTCCTGATCGGGACCGGTCTCTTCGGCGGACCGTGCCCCGTGGTGGTCGATGTGTCCTGACCCGGAAGGGTCATCCGTCCTCGCGAGCGCAGCGAAGCGATCCAGGGATCCGCCACGTTCGGCAGCGTCCCGCTGCCCTGGGTTGCTTCGCTGCGCTCGCAAGGACGGGAGCCGGTTTCAAATCAGTCCCAGCGCCTCCAGCACGACTTCGGGGGTCACCGGCTGGCGCGCGACCCGGGCGTTCAGCGGCGCGAGCGCGTCGTTGATGGCGTTGACGACCGCCGCCGGCGCGCCGGCGGTGCCGGCCTCGCCCGCGCCCTTGGCGCCGATCTCGGACGACGCGGTGGCCGAGACCACGTGGGCGACGTCGATATCGGGCATCTCGCCGGCCATCGGCACGAGGTAGTCGGCCATCGATCCGTTCAGCAGCTGGCCCTCGCCGTCGTAGAGGCAGTGCTCGAACAGGGCCCCGCCGATCCCCTGGACGATGCCGCCGCGGATCTGCTCGTCGACGAGGAGCGGGTTGAGCACGGTGCCGCAATCCTCGACGCACCAGTGCTTGAGCAGCCGCACGAAGCCCGTCTCGGTGTCGACCTCGACGTAGGAGGCCTGCACGCCGTTGGTGAAGGCGAAGGGGTAGTCCTTCGGCACGTAGTGCCGGGTCGCCACGAATTCGGGCTGCACCCCCGGCGGCAGCGTGTCGGGGCGGAAGTAGACGATGCGGCCGAGTTCCGCGAGCGGCATGCGCTCGGTCCCGGTGCCTGCGTCCACCACGGCGCCGTCGCGGACATCGAGGCTGCCGGGATCGGCCTGCAGGATCGCGCCCGCCACCGCCAGGACGTTGCCGCGCAGCGCCTTGCCGGCCTGCCAAGCGGCCTCGCCGCCGATGCCGGCCCCGCGCGAGGCCCAGGTCCCGCCGCCGTAGGGGGTCGTCTGCGTGTCGCCCGAGATCACCCGGACCTTGTCCATCGGCACGCCCGTGGCGGTGGCCACGATCTGCGCGATGATGCCCTCGGTGCCCTGGCCCTGCTCCGTGACGCTGACCGACGCGACGACACCCCCCTGCGGATCGAGCCGGATCGTGCAGCCGTCCTGGGAGGAGATGCGCGCGCCGCCGACCCCGTAGAAGGCCGCAGACGGGTTGGTGATCTCGATGAAGGCCGCGAGCCCGATGCCGCGGTGGATCCCCCGCCGGCGCAGGTCCGCCTGCTCGGCCCGGAGGCCGTCGTAGTCCATCATCGCCTTCAGCTTGGCGAGCGCCGCCTGGTGGGACAGCTTCTCCAGCTTGATCCCCGAGACGCCCGCGCAGGGATAGGCGTCGTCCGGGATGACGTTCCGCTCGCGCACGGCCAGGGGGTCGAGGCCGAGCCGGGCCGCGCCGAGATCGACGAGACCCTCGGCCACCATCGTGGCGATCGGGTGGCCCACCGCCCGGTACTGGCAGGTCGGCGCCTTGTTCTGGAGCACGACCCGGGCCCGGGCCCGGTAGTGCTGGTGCCGGTAGGGGCCGCCGGTCAGGTTGACGACCTGGTTGGCCTCGACCGCGCTGGTGCGCGGGTAGACCGAGTAGGGCCCGATGCCCGTGAGGTCGTCCATGTCGAGGGCGAGGATGTCGCCGTCGGCCGAGAAGGCCATCCGGGCGGTGACCCGGTGGTCGCGGGCGTGGATGTCGCTCTGGAAGCTCTCCAGCCGGTCGGCGACGAACTTGATCGGTCGCTTGAGCATCAGCGCCAGCGCGCAGGTCGCCATCTCGTCGGGGTAGATGTGGACCTTGATCCCGAAGGAGCCGCCGACATCCTTGCAGATCACCCGCACCGCCCCCTCGGGGAGGGCGAGGTGCTTGCACAGGATGTCCTGCATCATGTGCGGCGCCTGGAAGGAGTGGTGGACGGTCAGCATCCCGTCCGCCGCCGCCCAGTCGGCCAGGATCGCCCGCGGCTCCAGGCACACGCCGGTGTGCCGGCCGAACTGGAAGGTCTCCTCGACCACCAGGGCCGCGTCGCGGAAGGCCGCGTCGACGTCGCCGACGTCGAGGACGCGCTCGAAGGCGAGGTTGTCGCCGAGTTCGGCGTGGATCGCGGGCGTCGCGGGATCGAGCGCCGTCTCCATGTCGACGACGGCGGGGAGCGGGTCGAACTCGACCATGATCGCCGCGAGCGCGTCCTCGGCCTCGGCCCGGCCGTGCGCGACGACCGCGCAGAACGGCTCGCCGACCCAGGTCACCCGGTCGAGGGCCAGGGCGTGCTGGGGCGCCGAGCGCAGGCCCTTGAAGTGGCCGAGCACGCCGACCCAGGGGGTGCACACGGCCGCCAGTTCGGACCCCGTCACCACGGCGATCACGCCGGGCATCGCTCTGGCGTCCGCGGTGTCCAGGGCGACGATGCGGGCGTGGGCGTGGGGGCTGCGCAGGAAGGCGACGTGGCCGACGCGGGCGACGGCCACGTCGTCCACGTAGACGCCCCGTCCCTCGAGCAGGCGCCGCGCGTTCGGCCGCGGGACCGAGCGGCCGATATAGCTGTTCGGCCGGTCGAGGAAGGTGAGGCCGCCCGGATCCGCGCTCATTCGGCGGCCTCCCGGCCGGGATCCCGGCGGCCTTGCCCGCGCGCCTCTACGGTCGACGCGATGGCGTCGACGATGGCGTGGTAGCCGGTGCAGCGGCAGTAATTGCCCGCGATCGCCGCGCGGATCGCCTCGCGCGAGGTGGCCGCGTCCGCGTCCTCCAGCAGCTCGGCGGCCGTCACCAGCATGCCGGGGGTACAGTAGCCGCACTGCAGGGCGTTGCGGGCGTGGAAGGCGTCCTGCAGGTCGCGGATGCGCCCGCTCTCGGTCAGGCCCTCCACGGTCTCGACGGTGGCGCCGTCGGCCTGGACGCCGAGCATCAGGCAGGACCGCACCGCCCGGCCGTCGACCAGGATCGTGCAGGCGCCGCACACGCCGTGCTCGCAGCCGAGATGCACGCCGGTGAGGCCGAAGGACTGGCGCAGCAGGTCGCCGAGATGCATCCGGGCGGTGACATGCGCCCGCACGGTCTCGCCGTTCAGCGTGAAGGCGACCGCGTGCGCGCGGTCGGGGCTCTCAGACGCCATCGGGAGCGCCCTCCTGCGCGCTGCCGCCGCGCATCCTCGCCGCCACGCGGCCGAGGATCACGCGGGCGAGGTGGAGCCGCGTCGCGGCCTTGGTCGTCGGGTCGTCCGGCGGGTCGAGCTCACCGGCGAGTGCCGCCTGGGCGCCCGCGAGGTCGCCGGCCTCCAGGGCCGCCGCGGCGGCGCGGGCGAGCACCGGCCGGTCGGCCACGCCGAAGAAGGCGAGGCGCAGGTCCGACAGGCCCCCTTCGCCTCGCCGCCCGGTCGCCGCGAGGCCGACGAGGGCGTAGTCGCCGTGGCGGCGCGACAATTCCTCGAAGCCCCAGACCGCGTCGGCCCCCGGCACCGGGAACTCGATCGCCGTGACGATCTCGCCGGGCTCCAGGGCCGTCGTGTAGAGGCCCTGGAAGAACTCGTCCGCCGGGACGCGCCGCTCGGCCCCGGGCCCGCGCACCACGATCGAGGCGCCCGCGGCGAGGCAGCAGGCGGGCCACTCGGTGGCCGGGTCGGCCAGCGCCACCGAGCCGCCGATCGTGCCGCGGTTGCGGATCGCCGGATGGGCGATGTGCGGCAGGGCGGCGGCGAGCAGCGGCAGGCGCTCGCGCACGAGTGCCGCGGTCCCGACGTCGCGGTGGCGCGTCATCGCGCCGATCCGCACGATGCCGCCGGCCTCGCCGCCGGCCTCCGAGACGCCGGTGAGTTCGGGGATCGCGTTGAGGTCGACCAGCAGGCCGGGCGCCGAGAGCCGCATGTTGAGGGCCGTGACGAGGCTCTGGCCGCCCGCCAGGGGAACGGCGTCCTCCCCGTGCTCGGCGAGCAGGGCGAGGGCCGCGTCGAGCGAGGCCGGACGCGCGTAGGCGAAGTCGGGCGCCTTCAAGCCCTGGTCCTCCTCCCGATGGGCTTGCCCATGACCGCCCCGATGGGACAGGCTGGAGGCCCTTATTGATCGTTCGCTCAATAGAAGGCGAAACCGAGATGGCGTCAAGCAGGCCGGCGGACAGTGACGGTCGCGTGCCGACCGGCCGGCGGCTGACGCCGGAGGCCCGCGAGCGCCAGATCGTCGAGGGCGCGGTCGCCTACTTCGCCGAGGTCGGCCTCGACGGGCACACCCGGGAGCTCGCCCGCCGGCTGGGCATCACGCAGCCGCTGCTGTTCCGCTACTTCCCGACCAAGGCGGCACTGATCGAGCGGATCTACGAGGAGGTCTATCTCAGGCGCTGGGATCCCGGCTGGGAGGCGACGGTGCGCGACCCCGCGCTCCCCGTCCTCGAGCGCTTCCGGCGCTTCGAGATCGACTACCAGCGCCGGATCGACGACTACGCGTGGCTGCGGATCTTCGTGTCGGCGGGCCTCAAGGGGTTCGATCTGCCGAGCCGCTACCTCGGCATGGTCCGCGCGCGCATCTTCGCGCCGCTGCTCGCCGGGATGCGCGCCGAGTCGAACCTGCCGGACCCGGAGGTGCAGCCGCTCGCCGCGGACGAGTTCGAGCTCCTGTTCGGCATCCACGGCGCGCTGGTCTACGTCGGCCTGCGCTCGCGGGTCTACGGCATGGACGGCACGGCGGACCGCGACGCGGTCCGGGCCGCCATGCTCGACGCCGCCCTTCCGGGGCTGCTCGCCACCCACCGCCGGGTGGTGACGGCGGCGCGGTCGTCCGGCGCCCTCTAGGGCCGTCCCGGGATCCCCGGATCACGGGAGGCGGCGGTCCGGGCCGCCCGCGTCACCGAAGCGGGCCGCCGCGGCGATGACTTTCGCCGGAACTGCGTTAGCCTCGCGGGCCGGAGGAACGCCATGACCCAGGGAACGGAACCGGCGGCGCTGCCGCCCCACTTGGCACAGGAATACGCGGCGGCGCGGGACAACGGCTGCGTCGGCACCCGGCTGCTCTCGGAGGATGACCGCTCCCGGGTCTGGACCATCGTCCTGGCGCCCGGCGACCGGATCGGCTTCCACACGCACGTGCTCGACTATTTCTGGACCGCGGTGACGGCGGGGCGGGCCCGCTCGCATTACGGTGACGGGCGGGTCGCGGAGGTCGATTACCGCGCGGGCGACATCCAGCACCTGTCGTTCGGGCCGGGCGAGTCGATGACCCACGACCTCGCCAATATCGGCGACACGGAGCTGATCTTCACCACCGTCGAGTTCCTGGACAGCGCGAACCCGCCCCTCGCGCTCCCGGCCGCCGTGCGCGCGGAGGCGACCCGCCGCGCGGCCTAAGCGGGGCGGATATCGGGCGGGACCGCCGTCCCGGCCATCACCGCCTCGGGGCTGCGGAACCGCTCCGCCGCCGCCCGCTCGGCCGCGCCGCGCTGCTGCGCCTGCAGGTACGCGCCGAGATCGCGTCCCCGCGCCACGACGGCCGCGCCGTAGGCGCGTCGGCGCGCCTCGAAGGCCGTGAGCGCCGCGTCCACGTCGGCGCCGGCCGCGTCCAGGGCGTCCGCGAGGGCGGCGGCGTCCTCCATGGCCTTGGTCGCGCCCATCCCGACATGGGGCCGGGCCACGAAGGCGGCGTCGCCGATCAGGGCGACGCCGCGCGCCGGGATCATGGTCGGCGTCTCGATGTCCAGGATCGCCTGCAGGAACGGCTGCTCGGCGCGCAGCATGACCTCGGCGAAGGGCGGCGCGAGGATCCGCGCCGCGTCGGCGCGCATCGACTCCAGCACCGCGGCCTTGATGCGGCCCGGCGGGATGGAGAGGGCGTGGCGGACGCCGCCGGTATCGGTCAGCAGCGCGGCGAGCGCGGCCTCCTCGGTCGGCCTGTACCAGACCGCGTTGAAGCACCGCCCGGCGGCGGCCCCGTCCGCGCGCCCGGGCACGGGATAGCCGAGGATCTGCTCGCCCGGAGGCAGGCAGAACGCGAAATGGCCGCCGATCGCCTCCCGGGTCGCCGGCGCGAGGGTCGCCGCGTCGACGACGGCGCGCCACGCCACGTAGCCGGCGTAGCGCGGCGCGACACCGCTCAGGAACCGTGACCGCACCGTCGAGAACTGCCCGTCGGCGCCGACGAGGAGATCCGCGGAGATCCGGCGACCGTCCTCGAAGAAGGCGACGACGCGCGCGCCGTCGGATTCGACCGCGGCGAGCGCCGCGCCGTAGCGGACGCTGTCCGGGGGCGCGGCGTCCAGGAGCAGCCCGTAGAGCCGTCCCCAGCTCGCCAGCACCTGCGGCAGGCTCCGCTCCGCGATCACGGTCCCGTCCCGGTCGAGGACCCGACGGCCCTCGACGGTGACGCCGAGATCGCCCGCCCCGGCCGGAGCACCGCAGCGCGCCAGCACCGCCCGGAGGCCGGGATGCGTGACGATCCCCGCCCCGCGGCCCGTGAGCGCGGCCGCCGACCGCTCGAACACCGTGACGGCGTGGCCGCTCCGCGCGAGCAGGCACGCCGTGGTCAGTCCGGCGATCGAGCCGCCGATGACGGCCACGTCCAGTCGCTTCATGCAGCCCTCGAACCGGGACGGCGCTCCCGACCGCGCCCAGCATGGACGCGCCCGACCGGCCGGCCAAGATCGAAATCGCCGCGGGGCGCCGCGCTAGGCCGGCCGCACCAGCCGGTCGAGCCGCATCCGGGTGATCGCGCCGATCTCCTCCAGGGCCGTCGCCTCCTCGTCCGCGACCGCGCGCGCGAGGCGTTCCTCGAACAGCGCGCGGATCTCGCGCAGGTCCCGGCCTCGCACGGCGACGATGAACGGGAAGCCGAACCGGTGCCGGTAGGCGGCGTTCAGCCGGTCGAAGGCCGCGGCGTCCGCCTCCGTCAGCCGGTCGAGGCCGGCGCTGCCCTGCTCCTGCGCGGAATCGGCGGTCATCGCCCGGGCCCGGGCCTCCGGGCCGGCGAGTTCGGGATGGCCGTTGAGGAAGGCCAGGCGTACGTCCGGCGGCGCCGCGCGCACGGCCGCCATCATCGCCCCGTGGAGATCGGCGACGCCGGCGAAGGGCGCCGCGCCGTGGGCGGCCCGCGCGACCCAGGGCGCGTGCTCGAAGACGCCGCCGAGATACGCGACGAAGGCGTCGCGCTCGAGGGCGTTGAGGCGGTCGAGGTCGATCATGCCGCTCAGCTTCCGCGATAGGTGGTGAAGCTCGACGGGGCGCACAGCATCGGCACGTGGTAATGCTGCTTGGCGTCGAAGACGGCGAACCGCACGACCGGGTTGTCGATGAAGATGTCGGCCTCCGCAGTGCCGGCCCGGCCCTGGAAATACGCGTCGACGAAGAATTCCAGCTGGTACTGGCCGGTCTCGGCCCTGTCGGCCGGGAGGATCGGCGCGTCGGTCCGGCCGTCGGCGTTGGTGACGACGCTCTTCACGAGCCGCCACTGGCCGTTCTCGAGGACGGAGAAGTCGATCCGGACCCCCGCGACGGGGCGGCCGCGATCGGTGTCGAGGACGTGTGTGGTGATGCCCGCCATGCCGGGTCTCCTTGTCGCGTCGGGGATCGGACGGGTCAGCTGCCGCGGTAGTAGGAATAGCCCCAGGGCGTGAACAGCACCGGCAGGTGGTGGCGCTGGCTCGCGTCGCGGATCCGGAACCGGATCGGCACGAGGCCGAGGAAGTTCGGGGTCGGGAGCTTCACGCCCAGGTTCGCAAAATACGCCTCGAGGTGCAGCACCAGCTCGTAGCGGCCCGCCTTGAAAGCCTCGTCGACCAGGAGCGGCTCGGCGGTCCGGCCGTTCGGCGCGGTGGTGACCGTCCGGATCGGCCGGTAGCCGGTGCCGTCGTGCATCGCGAGGTCGCAGACCATCCCGGCGCCGGGCGTGCCGTGGAAATTGTCGATGGCGTGCAGGGTCAGCCGCGGCGAGAGGCCGGCCTGCGACACCGGCGCGGTGTTCAGCGTGCCGGGCCTGGTCGGGGCACCGGCCGGAGCCGCCGCCGGAGCATTGGCCGGAGCATTGGCCGGAGCCGCCGCCGGAGCGGGCGTGCCCTGGGCCAGCGCCGGGCCCGCGGAGGCCGCGGCCGCGGCGCCGAGCCCCGTCGCGACGAGGCCGCGCCGCGTCAGAGCGTGTCGATCGGGTCCGTGTTCCAAGAAAGCCTCCCTCTCGTGCTGCGGTTCACGCCGGCTCGTGCGCCGCGCGGGCCCGGGCGCGCCGACCCATCTCCGGCGTCGCTGGCGGGACGAAAGCCAGGATCAGGACGAGCGCCGCGGCCTCGACGGCGGCGACCAGCCAGAGGCCGGTCGCGACCGAGCCGGTCTGCTCGCGCAGGTAACCCATCGCCGCCGGCGCTCCGAAGCCCGCGAGGTTGGCCACCGAGTTGATGAGCGCGATGCCGGCCGCGGCCGCCGACCCGGCCAGGAAGCGGCCGGGGATCTGCCAGAAGACCGGGATCGCGCTCATCGTGCCGACGATCGCCACCCCGAGCATGAGCAGCGCGAGGACCGGGGCGCCCGCGATGAAGACGCCGGTGAGCGCGATGGCCAGCGCCCCGACGAAGGCCGGGACCCCGCAATGCAGCCGCGCCTCGCCGGTCCGGTCCGAGTGGCGGCCGTTGAGGATCATCCCGGCCCCGCCGCAGAGATAGGCGGCCGACATGATCCAGCCGACCGTCAGCGGGTCGGTGAAGCCGGCGTCGCGCACCACGCTCGGACCGAAGAAGGTCAGGGCCGAGTTCGCCGTGACGATGCAGAAGAAGATCGCGATGCACTGCCAGACGCGCGCGTCCTTCAGCGAGGCGAGGATGCGGTGCTCGCGGTGGCCGAGGGCCGCGGCGTCGCGCGCGAGGTCGGCCTCGACCAGCGCCTTCTGCTCCGCCGTCAGCCAGCCGGCCTTGGCGGGCCGGTCCGTGAGGTAGAACAGAGTGACGATGCCGGCCAGGATCGACGGGATGCCCTCGAGCAGGAACACCCACTGCCAGCCGGACCAGCCGTTGACGCCGTGCATCCCCGACATGATCGCGCCCGCGAGCGGCCCCCCGATGACGCCGGCCAGCGCCGAGGCGGACATGAACAGCCCGAACACCTTCGCCCGGCGCTCGCTCGGATACCAGTAGGTCAGGTACAGGATGACGCCGGGATAGAACCCGGCCTCGAAGACGCCGAGCAGGAAGCGCAGGACGTAGAAGAACGCCGGCGTGGTGACGAACATCATCGCCACGCAGCAGAGCCCCCACAGCAGGGTGATCCGCGCGATCGTCTTGCGGGCGCCGATATGCTCCAGCAGCAGGTTGCTCGGCACCTCGCACAGGAAGTAGCCGATGAAGAAGATCCCCGCGCCGATGCCGTAGACGGTCTCGCTGAACCGGAGCTCGGCCAGCATCTGCAGCTTGGCGAAGCCGATGTTGACCCGGTCGATCCAGGACAGGATCCACAGGACCATCAGGAACGGCAGCAGCCGCCACGTGATCCGGCGGTAGGCGTCGTCCAGGCGCGCGGGCGCCGCGAGGGCCGGCACGTCGGTCGCGTGGTGCGCCTGGATCGTCATGGCTGGCCCCACAGGGTTGCCCCGTCCGGAACGGGGCGTTGGAACTCCGGGCGATGCAGGACGGCTGCCAGTCTCGTGCCGGCGGCCGCCCGCCCCGTCTCAGACGATGGCTTCGCGCGGCGCGAGCAGCGTCGCGAGGGCGTGGCCGAGACCGACATTGTCCGCGGCGACGGCGGGCGGGCGCCGGTAGGGCGCCGCCGCGGCGGCGACGACCGCCTTCACCCCCGACGTGACCGAGCACAGGACCGGGACCGGCACGCGCGGCTGCAGGCGGGCCGCGAGGCCGACCAGGGCGGCGCCGCCGAGGATCACCGCCTCGGCACGATCCTCCTCGGCGCAGGCCCGGCAGGCGGCCGCGAGGTCGGACAGCGCCGCCTCCGGGTCCCTGGCGATCTCGCCGCCGGTGCGCGCGATCGTCCGGATGCCCACGAGGCCGTCACCGACGCCGAGGCTCGCGACGCACTCGCGGAGCATGGGCTTCCACAGGGCCCCGCCGGTCACGATGGCGTAGCGCCCGGCGACCCGCTGGGCCTCGAGGCACGACGCTTCGAGCATCCCCACCACCGGGACCGGTGAGACCTCGCGCAGGGCCAGCAGCCCGGGATCGCCGAAGCAGGCGAGGAAGACCGCGTCGCAGTCCCGGCCGTGCTCCGCGAAGGCGTCGAGGGCGGCGTGGCCGGCGATGGCCAGGGCCGCCCGGCTGGCGATGTAGGCGGCGCCGAACCGCGCCGTGGCCGGGACGAAGGTCGCAGCCGCGCCCGCCATCGTCCCGACCTGCCCGGCCAGGAGGTCGGTCACAGACGTGCTGGTGTTCGGATTGAGCAGCAGGATCCGCATGGCGCCCTCGGGTGGCGGGAGCCGGCCGGATGGCCGGGCAGAGGCCCGCACGCAGCCGGCCGGGGATGGGGAGGTCGGGGGAGGGGGCGGGGGGGGGGGGGGGGGCGGCGGGCCGGGGCGGCGCGGGTGAGGCCGCGCCGCCGGGCCGTTCGTGTCTCCGATGCGGACCGGGGCCGACCGCGGTCCGGACGGCCTCAGGCAGGACGGGCCGCGCCCGCCGGGCGGCGCATGAGGGCGGTGTAGATCGCGAAGCCCAGGGCGCAGCCGATGAACCACGTGAAGTTCGCCACGCCCTCCAGGCCCGGAAGGATCACGCAGAGCACGGGGATCAGGGCCGAGGGGATCATGGCGGTCACCGCGGCGCGGTTGTACCCGCCATTGTACCAGTACGTCCCGGCGGGGCTCATCGTGTAGAGGTCGTCGAGGACCACCTTCTGCTTCTTCACGAAGTAGAAGTCGGCGATCAGGATCCCGAACAGCGGGCCGATGAACGCGCCGAGGACGTCGAGCGTGTAGTGGATCACCGCGGGATTGTTGTAGAGGTTCCAGGGCGTGATGAAGATCGAGCCGACGGCCGCGATCATCCCGCCCATGCGCCACGAGATCCGCCGCGGCGACACGTTCGAGAAGTCGAACGCGGGCGAGACGAAGTTCGCGACGATGTTGATCCCGATGGTCGCGGTCATGAAGGTGAAGGCGCCGAGCACGACCGCGAAGGTGCTGTCGATACGGCTCACCGTCTCCACCGGGTCGGTGATCAGGTGGCCGAAGACCGGCACCGTCGCCGAGGCGGTGACGACCGTCAGGAGCGAGAACCCGAGGAAGTTCACCGGGAGCCCCCAGAAGTTACCCTTCTTCACCGCATCGAAGCTCGCGCCGTAGCGCGAGAAGTCGCCGAAATTCAGCATCGGCCCGGAGAAGTAGGAGACCACGAGGGCGACGGCGTTGATCATCACCGGCAGGGCGTCCCAGCCGGTATACTTCACGGTGCCCAGGGTCAGCCCGATCTCGCCGATCCCGGCCTTGGCGACGAGGTACGCGGCGAGGGCGATCATCACCACGTAGACCGCCGGCCCCGCCCAGTCGATGAACACGCGGATCGCCTCCATCCCGCGCCAGAAGACCAGCGCCTGCAGGACCCAGAGCGTCATGAAGGCGGCCCAGCCCAGACCCGACAGGCCGGCGAAGCCGTACTGCTTGACGTCGGCGTAGACGGCGAGTTCGGGGTAGAAGCGGAGCGCCACCACCGTCAGCGCCGCCGAGGCGAGGTAGGTCTGGATGCCGTACCACGCGACCGCGATCAGCCCGCGGATGATCGCCGGGATGTTGGCGCCCTTCACGCCGAAGGAGGCGCGGCAGATCACCGGATAGGGCGTGCCGGTCTGCTGGCTCGGCTTGGCGACGAGGTTGCAGAAGATCTGGACGATCACGATGCCGACGAGCAGGGCGATCAGCACCTGCCAGCTCACGAGGCCCAGCGAGAACAGGGAGCCGGCGGTCACGTACCCGCCGACGCTGTGGACGTCAGACATCCAGAAGGCGAAGATGTTGTAGGTGCCCCAGGTCTGCTTGCGCAGCGGGGCCAGATCCTTGTTCACGAGATCCGGATCGTAGCTCGGCTTGATGACGACGGCTTCCCGTTCGTCCGACACGGCCGTGCTGATGCCGGCGGCCTCAACCTGTGCGTACATGGCGTTTCTCCCTGACTGGCGCAGCCCTGTTGCCGGGCTTTTTCCGTGACGCTGACGACCCGCTGGGACCGCCATGCAAAACCTGGAACTCTCCGTCTCCTGCTCCTGTGAACCGTCGGTCGAAAACAGACCGCGGCCGACTTGTGAACTTCGTGTCCGGGCTGGACGGCGTCTCTACTTCCCGATGAACCCCTCGAGTCTGTTCCGGGCAGTACCCGCCTCGGCCGGGGCGCCCGCGGCCTCCGCGAGGAGCCGAGCCAGGCCGGACGGGTCGTCCGCCTCCGCGGGGAGCCCGCCCGCGTGGACCCGCTCCGCCATCGCCACGCCCGCCTCGGGCGACGCGTCGGCCAGCCCGGCGCAGACCGGGCCGAAGACCGCGCCGAACAGGGCGCGCCCCATGCGGGTCGGCCGGTAGCCGCCGCGCGGCGGATGGGCCGCGATCCAGTGACGGGCGATGTCCAGCCGCGTCGTCACCCAGGCGTCGGGGTGATCGCCCACGTAGTCGAGGAACCGCTCCAGCGCGGCCATCCGCCCCGGACGCCCGACCAGGCGGCAGTGCAGCCCCACCGACATGATGCCGCCCCGTCCCGCCTCGCCCTCGCGGTACAGGACGTCGAACGTGTCCTTCAGGTAGCCGAAGAACTGGTCGCCGTTGTTGAAGCCCTGGGCGGTCGCGAACCGCATGTCGTTGGCGTCGAGGGTGTAGGGGACGACGAGCTGCTGAAGCCCCCCGATGCGCAGCCAGTAGGGCAGGTCGTCGGCGTAGGAATCGGCGAGGTACAGGAACCCGCCCTCGGCGGCGCCGATGGCGAGCGTGTTCGCGGACGTGCGTCCCTGGTACAGGCCGAGGGGCCTGCTGCCCGTCAGCGATGCCTGCAGCGCGACGGCGGCGTCGATGTCGGCGCGCTCGGCCTCCGGGCTATGGTCGCGGTAGTCGATCCAGCGCAGGCCGTGGCTGGCGATCTCCCAGCCGGACTCGACCATCGCGGCGACGGCCTCGGGGTTGCGCTGCATCGCGGAGGCGACGCCGAAGACCGTGACCGGGAGGTTGCGGCGCGTGAACGCGCGCCAGAGGCGCCAGAAGCCGGCGCGGGCGCCGTACTCGTAGATCGACTCCATGTTGGCGTGGCGCTTCCCCGGCCAGGGCAGGGCCCCGACGATCTCGGAGAGGAAGGCCTCGGACGCCGCGTCACCGTGGAGGATGCAGTTCTCGCCGCCCTCCTCGTAGTTGATGACGCACTGGACGGCGACGCGCTTGCCCCCGGGCCAGGCCGGGTCCGGTCGATGCCGGCCGTATCCGACCATGTCGCGGGGATAGTCCTGGTCGAGGTCGAACATGGCGTGATCCCTCGTTCCGACGCGAGATAGACGCACGGCCGACCGTTGGTCCAATATCTTGTTCGGCTTGATTGATAGGTTGCGCGTTTAGATGGTGTGATCATTGATCTGAGTGCCGGATCGCCGCCGGGCGGACCGGCACCGGCCTGTCGTCGACGCGAGCCGGCACCGCGGACACTAACGGGCGCGGCTGGCGGGGATCGGGCCGGCGGCGAGCATGCCCAACAGGGCGTCGAACGCCAGCGGCTTCTCGACCACGGGTATGCCGGCGGCGCGGGCGCGGCTCCGGATGCCCGGGTCGGGGTGGCCGGTGATCAGGATCACGGGCACGCCGGCAGCGAGGTCCCGCAGCCGGCCCCACACCGCGAGCCCGTCCATTCCCGGCATGACGTGGTCCAGCAGGACGAAGGTCGGGTTCGGGCCCGGGAAAGCGGCCAGCAGCGCGCGTCCGTCGGCGAAGGTCTCCACCCGGTGGCCCGCGCTCTCCAGCAGGAAGCGGGTCGAGTGCAGGATGGCCGGGTCATCGTCCACGACGTAGATGAGGCTCGACGCGGCGGGCAGCGTCGCGTTCGCCGGTAGCGTGGCGTCCAGTGAGGTCATGGTGGCGAGCATAGGGGCGGTCCGCGGCGGCCGACCTTGACCTGCCTCAAGACCGGGGGCCGCGCCCGTACCGGCCCCCATCCCGAGACGGGCGACGATCCTGCCCCGGTCGATTCCGGCTCCCGCGCCGCTCGCTGTGCGGCGATCCGACACGTCGAGCAGTGACGCGCCTGTCCGCACCAGGGGCGCCCCTCGATTGATTCAACTCCGTTTCCTCATCCTGAAGTTGAATAACCACCTCTGCACGCACGATGTCGCGAGCCGGAGACCGAATGACAGACCCCGCAACGGAAAACTCTTCGGAATAAATCTTAATCAGTTTGCGTAGATTGTGCGCAACCCGATCATGACTGCTCAGCCCGGCTGACGCGTTCGCAGCCCTGGGTTCCGTCGCCTGGACATCCGCCTCATGAAAATGACCATCAAACTGCGACTCGTCTCGCTGCTCGGCGGACTCGGCTTGGTGTTGCTCGCCACGGCGGCGCTCGGAAATCTCTCGCTCCACTGGAGCCATCAGAGCCTGAAGACCGTCTTCGATGATCGCGTCGTCTGTCTCCGGCAATTCAGCATCATCCGCGACGCCTATGACAACCTGCTCGACGCCTCGCGCCAGCTGCGCGGCAGGCAGATCGAGCCGGCGGAGGCCAAGGAGAAGATCGAGCGCGATCTGTCGAAGCTCCACAGGGAGTTGTCGGCCTATCTGGCGACCTACCTGACCCCGGAGGAGGAGGCCCTGGTCAAGGAGCTGCAGGTGCGCGTCGATCGGAACGACGCGATCGCGGCCGAGATCCTCAAGCGCGTCGCCGCCGGCGCGGCCTCGGATTTCGAGGCCACCCACGCGGACCTGCTGAAGAGCATGCAGGCCACCAACGCGACGCTGAGCAAGCTGAGCGCGCTGCAGGTCCGGGAAGCCGAGGCGGAGTTCCGCCGCTCGGAGGCGACCGCCGGCTGGTCGCGCCTCGCGCTCCTGGCCGCGCTCGCGCTCGCCGCGCTCAGCATCGCCTACGGCGTGTACGTGATCGTGGTCCAGGTCACCCGGCCGCTGGGCAGCCTCGTCGCTGTTCTGCAGCGGATGGCCAAGGGCGCGGTCGACGCCGAGATCCGCGAGGCCACGCGCGGCGACGAGATCGGCGCCGTCGGCCAGGCGGTGGACGGCATCAGGACTATGGTCGCCCGCAAGGCCGCCGAGGAGGCCGAGGTCCGGCGCCGCGCCGACGCGGCCGCCGCCGCCGAGCGCAAGCGCACCATGGTCGAGCTCGCCGACGGCTTCGAGCGCGCCGTCGGCGGCATCGTCGGGCTGGTCTCGTCGGGGGGCAGCCGGCCCCC
>NZ_JBKFBI010000290.1:0-1588 GCF_053346095.1 Methylobacterium sp. A52T
CGGCCGCGGCTATGCCGGGGGCGCCCGCCGCCACACGGCCGGCGCGCGCCGCCGGCTGGACGGCTGGCGGGCCGGGGCGGCCCTGGGCCTGGGCACGGCCCCCGTCGCGATCGGGTTTCTGGTGCCGGCGGGCTCTCTCGGCCTCGAGGCGTGGCACCGGATCGGCGCGAGCGGGTTGCCCGACGCGCTCGCCGCCCAGGCCCTCAACACGGTCTACTACGCGGGCCTCGCCACGGCGGTCACGGTGCTGGCGGGCCTGGCGGTGGCGGCCGTTCCCTCCCTGCTGAGCGCCCGGGCCGGGCGCCTGCTCATCGGCGCGGCCGGGATCGGCTACGCCATGCCCGGGACCGTGCTGGCGGTCGGGCTCCTGGGTCCTCTGGCGCTGGTCGAGGCCGGGTTGTTCGAGGCCGGCCTGACGACCGCACGGGTGGGGCTCGGGACCGGCGCCGCCCTCGTCATCGCCTACGCCCTGCGCTTCCTGACCGTCACGGTGGGCGCCAGCGAGGCCGGCTTCGCGCGGATCCCGCGCACCATTCCCGACGCCGCGCGGGTGCTCGGGCGGGGTCGGCTCGCCACGCTGGTCACCGTGCAGCTGCCGCTGGCCTGGCCCGCGGTGCTGAGCGGCGGCCTCCTCGCCTTCGTCGACATCGCCAAGGAACTGCCGGTGACGCTGCTCCTGCGTCCCCTCAACGTCGAGACGTTGAGCACGCATCTCTACGGCGAGGCGGCGCGCGGCACGTACGAGGACGGCGCCGTCGCCGCCGTGCTCATCGTGTTGATCGGTCTCCTCCCGGTCACGCTCCTGCTCAGGCTCGACCGGAACGCGATCGGGCCGGGACGGTTGGCCGGGGAAGAGCCGCGGACCGGCCGGGGATAGGCCGGGAGTCGATCGCCCGCCGTTCGCGCCGCCCGCTCCCCGCGCCGGTGCCCGTCCCGCGCCGCGGGCCTCGGCGCTCAGGCGATGGTCGGCACGATCCCGCCCTCGACCCGGAGCGCGGCGCCGTTGGTCGCGGCGGCGAGGGGACTGGCCAGATAGGCGATCATGGCGGCGACCTCGTCCGGCTCGATCAGGCGCTGGATCAGCGACAGCGGCCGATGGAGCCGGAAGAACTCCGCCTCCATCGCCTCGGGCGACAGGCCGGGATCGGAGGCGACACTCTTCAGGAAATCGCCGATCCCGTCGGAGCGCGTGGGCCCGGGCAGCACCGTGTTCACGGTGACGCCGCTGCCCTTGGTGAGCTGCGCGAGTCCGCGGGCGATCGTCAGCTGGGCCGATTTGGTCACGGCGTAGTGGATCATGTCGGGCGGCGGCACGATCCCGGACTCGCTCGAGACGAACAGGACGCGTCCCCAGCCGCGCGCCTGCATCCCCGGGAGATAGGCCTGCGCGAGCCGGGCCCCCGACACGACGTTGACCGCGAACAGGCGGTGCCAGTCGTCGTCGGCGATGTCCGTGAAGGCCTTGGCCTCGTAGATCCCGAGATTGTTGACGAGGACGTCGACCGCGGGGGCCGCGCGCACGAGCGCGGCAGCGCCCTCGGCCGTGGCGGGATCGGCCAGGATCGCGCGCGCGCGGCCCGCCGCGGCG
>NZ_JBKFBI010000291.1:0-1563 GCF_053346095.1 Methylobacterium sp. A52T
GGCGCCCGCCGCCCCCCCGCGGGGCCCCGCCCCCCCGCCCCCCCGCTCACCGGGATGCCGGCGGCCCGGCCGGCCTCGATCTCCTCGCCGGCCCGGCCGAAGACCAGCGGGTCGCCGGATTTCAGCCGCACCACCTGCTTGCCCGAGCGGGCGAGCTGCACCATCAGCGCGTTGATGTCGTCCTGGCGGCAGGACGGGCCGTGGCCGGTCTTGCCCACCAGCATGGTGCGGGCCTCGCGGCGGGCGTAGTCCAGGATCTCGGGGGCGACGAGGTCGTCGTAGAGGATGACGTCGGCGTTGCGCAGCGCCCGCAGCGCCTTGAGCGTGAGGAGCTCCGCGTCGCCGGGGCCGGCCCCGACCAGCGTCACGGCGCCGCCCTTCGGGGCGGTCTCGGTCTCGCCGAGCAGCTCGGCGAGATCGCGGTCCGACGGCGCCCGGTCGGGCTCCGCGAAGGCCCGGTCGGTGAAGCGCTCCCAGAAGAACCGCCGGTCGGCGAAGCCGTGGAAGCGGGCCGTGACGCCGTCGCGCCAGTCGCGGGCGGCCGCGACCCAGCGACTGAACCCGCGGGGCAGCATCGCCTCGATCCGGGCGCGCACGGTCTGGCCGAAGACCGGGGCGGCGCCCTCCGTGGAGATGCCGACCACCAGCGGCGAGCGGTTGACGATGGCGCCGAACTTCACGTCGCAGAGGTGCGGCCGGTCGACCGCGTTGACGATGGCGCCGGCCCCGCGGGCGGCCGCCACGAAGGCGACGCACTCGGCCTCGTCCTCCATCGCGCCGATGCAGAAGGCCGCGCCCCAGAGATCGTCCGGGCTCCAGGCGCGTTCGTGCAGGACCACCTGCCCGTCGACGATCTCGCCCGGCACGGCGCGCAGCTCCTCGCCGGGCTCGGGCGCGTAGACGTCGACATGGGCGCCGGCGGCGGCCAGCACCTTCACCTTCCAGGGGGCGCCGCCGGACGAGCCGGCGAGGACCACGCGCTTGCCGCGCAGGGGCACGAAGACGGGCAGCACCGCCAGCGGCTCCAGGCCGGCGGCCTTGGTCTCGCGGGGGGCGCGGGCGGCGCGCAGGGGAGTCTCGGTCACGGGCCTGTCCTGAATCGTCCTGATCCGGCCGGTCCCGACTGCCCCCTCATCCTCGGGTGCCGGAGCGGAGGCCTCGAAGAAGGGCTCCAGTCGGCCGCGATCCCTGGAGCCCTTCTTCGAGGGCCGCTGACGCGGGCACCTCGGGATGAGGTGATCTGGCGGGAGACGCCGATCCGTCCTCGCCGGCGAGTGTATCAGAAAATCACGCGGCGCATGCGGTCTGCCCGGCCAGCATCTTGCGGATCTCCGGTATGCACGAGCCGCAATTCGTCCCGGCCTTGCAGGCGGCCCCCACCGCCTCCACGGAGCCGGCGCCTCCGGCGCCGGCCGCGGCGACCACGTCCGCGCCGACGCCGTGACAGGCGCAGCCCACCGGACCCGCCGAGGCGGTCGCCGCGCGGCCCGAGAGCAGCGCCCGCCGCTCGGCGGCGTCGGGCGCCCCGGCGGCGAACAGGACCTTGGCGGCCTCCCAGTCCGG
>NZ_JBKFBI010000292.1:0-1517 GCF_053346095.1 Methylobacterium sp. A52T
CGCGCCCCCCGCCCCTGACCCGAGCGTCGTCCCGTCCGGCTATTTTGCCGGACGGGACGATCCGGCTGCAAGTCGGCGAGTGCTGATCTGTAAGAATCCAGTCTCGGTTCCGGCTCGTCGGGCGCGGATCGTTGAAGATGAATTGTTGATGAACGGCAGAATTGATTAATTTCGTGAGCCGTGGAACGCGATGCTTGTCGTCTGCATTTCTCGTTTCAGTTCGATGAACGAGGTTGGAGTATGAAGAAGCTTATCACCACTTTGGTCGCCGGCTCCGCGCTGCTGGGTGCAGCCTCTGCCGCTCAGGCCCATGAGTGGGGTGGCGGCTATGGCTACGGCTACGGTCCGGGTCACGGCCATTCCCGCGTGATCGTGCGCGAAGGCTACGGCAACGGCTATCGCGGCGTGCGCTTCGGCCACCGTGACTGGGATCGTCCGGATGTTCGCGTGATCGAGCGTCGCGGGTACGGCCATCGTTACCACGACGACGATTGGGACGATTGATCCGGCCCGGACTCATGTGGAGCAGAGGGGCGCCTGGCCGGGCGCCTCTTTTTTTATTTCCGATCAGCGGCGCACCGCATGCAACGGTTTGCCGCCCGTCCGGCTTTCTGAGCGGTTCATCGACATGAGGAACAGCATCGCTATGCCGGTACGTCTGATCACGACTGCTCTGCTTCTGTCCGCAGGGGCCACGGCCGCGCTCGCCGCGCCCATGTCGGCCGACGACAAGGCGGCACTCCAGCAGCAATGCATGGGCGATTTCACCACCTTCTGCGGTGGCATGCCGCCCGACGATGGGCCCGAGACCCAGGCTTGTTTCGAGAAGAATATGGCCAAGCTGTCGCCGGGCTGCCAGGGCGCCATCCAGAGCTACAAGCAGGGCAAGAAGGGCTGATCAGACTGGGCAGACCGCTCCGTAGATCGGACGCGATCAGCCGCGCCAAAGGTCCCGCGCGGGTTCGGCCGTGCAGGCAGTACGCCGGATCGAAGTCCGTACGTGCGGGGGCGGCCCGAGCCGCCCCCGCCGGTTTTCAGTAGCTGTAGGACCGGCGCGGGTAGGCCTGGTGCGCGCCGTACCCGGTGTCGCGCGGCTGGACCCGCGAGCCGTACTCGATCTCCTTGCGCCGCGCCTGCCGGTTGGCGAGGTAGCGGCCGCCCAGGCAGCCGGCCACCGCTCCGACGACGCCGCGCTCGGCCAGGTAGTGGCCCGCCAGACCGCCGATGATCGCGCCCTTAATGCAGCCCTTCGCCTCAGCCGCACCGACGCTCATGAGTGTCACGAGAGCGATGGCGGATGCTTGTCCCACGATGCGCATACTGATGCTCCTCTTCCATCCGGAAGAGAATGCACCTGTGTCACGACCGTTCCGGACGTTGGAGAATGGGTCGACGCCTAGGGCGTCTCTGCAAAGGGGTTCACAGGCTGGGAGGTCAGGCCCATGTGGGCTTGATGCGACGCTTTGAACTGACTGACGCGCAGTGGGAGCAGATCGCCCCGCTGCTGCCTCCGCAGA
>NZ_JBKFBI010000293.1:0-1459 GCF_053346095.1 Methylobacterium sp. A52T
CCCGCGGGGGGCGAGAGGGGGGCCAGGGCGGCCGCGACCGATTCGGGCGTCGATCACCTCGTCTGCGCCTGCGGCGGCGAGCGCTACGGCGTGCCGCTGGCGGCTGTCGCCCAGGTCCTGCCGTCGCGCCCCGCCACGCCGATGCCCGGGGCGGTGCCGGCGCTGGACGGTCTCGTCGCCCTGTCCGGGCGGATCGTCGGCGTGCTCAGCCTCGCCCGGGCCCTCGGCCGGCCGGATCCCGCGTCCGACGCCGACGCGGCGGCGGGCCACATGATCGTGCTGCGCGGCGTCCACCCCCAGCCCCTCGCCCTCGCAGTGGACCGGGTCCTGGGCATCGCCCGGGCCCCTGGCGCGGTCGCCGCGGCCGGCGCCGGGGCGGCCGATCCCGACCGCTTGGGCAACGAGGCCGCCTCGGTCTATGCCCCGGCCTCCGGGGCGGCGGGCGACGGCCGTCCCGACTTCGTCGTCATCGACCTCCCCCGCCTCCTGCGCCGCGCGCTGCCCTGACCGGGCCGCCTGCCCCAACCGGAGCCATCCCCGCCCGTGTCGCTCTCGATCGGAAAACGCATCCTCCTCGGCTTCTTCGCCATCACGGTGGTGGTGGTGGCGCTCGGCCTCTACGCCCTGGAGCAGATCGGCGCGGTGCGCGACACGACCGACGCGATCGTCCGGCGGGACATGACGATCCTGCGCCAGCTCGACGATCTCGGGAACGACGCGCGCGACCTCGGTCTCCTGCGCCGCACCGCCGTGATCACGATGCTGATGCAGGCCCAGGGGCGCGCGACCCAGGCCGGCGACACCCTGGCGGCCTGGCGCCAGACCGCGGCCCAGGTCGAGAACCGGCTCGCCACGACGATCCAGCTCGCCACCCAGTACCGGACGCAGGTCGTGTCCGCCGAGCGCGTCGCGGCCTGGGACCGCATCGCCGCGGCGGCGACCGCGGTCCAGGGCTCGTTCCGCGAGGTCAGGGCGCAGGGCGAGGCGCAGTTCGCCGCCATCGCCCAGCAGGACGTCGCGGCGGTCGAGGCCCGCAACGCTGAGATCGGCCGCCTGCAGGCGCCCTTCCTCGAGGGCATCAAGAACCTCCGCTCGCAGCTCGACGGTGGCATGGCGCTGGGCCAGCGCGCCGCGCAGGAGGTCTACGAGCGCTCGCGCCTCTCGATCTACCTGACCCTGGCCGCCGCGGTGCTGCTGGCGGTCCTGATCACGTGGCTGATCAGCCGCGCGGTGGTGCGGCCGCTCGAGACGGTCATGACCTTCGTGGGACGGGTCGGCGAGGGCGACCTGTCCGGCCAGCTGGCGGCGGGCGGACGCGACGAGATCGGCCGCCTGAGCACGACGCTGAACACGATGGTCTCGGGTCTCTCGGACCTGGCGCGGACGAACCGGGCGGCGACGGCGGACCTGAACGCGGCCGCGGCCGAGATCCGCGCCTCGGCGCAGGAGCAGGCCGCCT
>NZ_JBKFBI010000294.1:0-1455 GCF_053346095.1 Methylobacterium sp. A52T
GAGCGCGGCCTCGTCGCGGGCGGCGCGCTCGGCGAGCCGGGCGAGGCGCGCCCGGGTCAGGCCCTCGCGCTCCAGGGCCGGCCAGGCCGCGCGCAGGCGGCCGCGGGCGAAGCGCGGATCGCTGTTGGCTGGATCGCGCAGATACGCGATGCCGCGCGCCGCGCACCACGCCTCCAGGCTCGCCTTCGGCAGGTGCAGGAACGGGCGCCCGAGGGCGAGGCCGGGACCGAGGTCCCGCTCGGCGCGCATGCCGGCGAGCCCCGCGGGGCCGCTGCCGGCCGCGAGCCGGATCAGCACCGTCTCGGCCTGGTCATCCCGCGTGTGGCCCGTCAGCACGAGCCCGGCGCCGACCGCCCCGGCATGGGCGGCGAGGAGTGCGTAGCGGGCGGTGCGGGCCGCGTCCTGCAGGCCGGTGCCCGGCTTCGCGCCCGTCCAGGTCAGGGTCGCGTGGGGCAGGTCCAGCGCCCGGGCGGCGCGGCCGACGCCCTCGGCCTCCGCCCCGGATTCCGGCCGCAGGCCGTGATCGACGGTCGCCACGCGCAGGGACGCGCCGGTCGCGTCGCGCAGGCGCGCGGCGGCGTGCATCAGGGCGCTCGAATCGGGACCGCCCGAGACGGCGAGGAGCACGCCCCGCCCGGCGCGCGCGGCCCGGTCGAGCCAGGGGCGGAGGGCGTCGAGGACCGGGTCGCCCGGCTCGCCCAGATCGCCCGAGACGCTCAGGCGCCGCAGCGGGCGCGCTTCTGCTCGCGGGCGACGCCCTGGCGGACGCCGGTGCCGGCATTCGGAAACTTCCGGTCCAGCTCGGCCAGGGTCGCGCAGGCCTGCTCGCGGGCGCCGAGCGCGTTGAGCGTGACGCCGAGCTTCAGCATGGCGTCGGGGGCCTGGGCGGAGCGGGCGTAGTCGGTGGAGACCTTCAGGAACTGCTCGGCGGCCTCGCGGTTGCGGCCGCGGGCGAGGTAGCTCTCGCCGAGCCAGTAGGTCGCGCCGGCGACGCGGTTGTCGCGCGGGTGCGACTGGATGAACTGGCGCAGGCCCATCTCGGCCTGCTCGTACTGCTTGGCGCGGTACAGCTCGACCGCGGCGTCGAAATCGGCGGCCGGATCGCCGGTCCGGGTCGCCGCCACGCTCTCGGAGGGCCGCGCCGGGATCGCCCCGGTCCGGGCCGGCGGCCGCAGGTCCACGGGCTCGTCGTAGCCGGAGGTCCCGGCCTCCGCGTCGTCCTCGCCGGACTCGTTGAGCGCGCCCTGGGGCAGGCGCTGCGGCCGGGGCGCCGCCTCGGCGGCCTCCTCGGCCTCGCGGGGCGGCAGCGGCGCGGAGGGCTGCGTGCTGCCGAGCTGCATCGGGGCGCCCGGCGCGCCGGGGGCGTGCGACGGGTCGAAGGCGTCGCCGCGCTTGCCGGGGCGGGCGGCGCCCGGGTTGCCGCCCGTGGCGGGGCCCGGCGGCGCGGGGGCGGGC
>NZ_JBKFBI010000295.1:0-1448 GCF_053346095.1 Methylobacterium sp. A52T
GCCGGTCGCCGCGGCGGCGCCGGTTCCCGCTGCGCCCGCGCGCGCCGCCGCGGGGCTCGACCAGTCGCACCTCGCCGCCCTGATCGCCGGCGCGACGCCGCCCAAGCCGAAGCTCGCCAAGGCCGCGACCAAGACGGCCTCCGCCGAGAAGGCCCCCGCCGCCGAGAAGGTCGCGGCGAAGCGCTGAGCCGCCGCCGGCGCGGGCGACCGTGCCGGCTGCATGGTTCCCCTGCGCGCCGGCGGATACCCGCGCGGCGCCGGGCGTGGCAGGGGTTTCAGCCTCTACCGAGATTGGTCAGGCATGAGCACGCAGGTCGCGACCTCCGTCCCCGACGACAGCGCCGCGCCGCGCGCGGCTCCGGAGGCCGACCTCGCCGGCCGCCGGCGGATCGTCGGCATCGCCCTGATGTGCGGGGCCGTCGCCTTCTTCGCGAGCCTCGACGCCTGCGGCAAGACCCTGGCCCGGGCCGGCGTCGATCCCCTGGTCACCACCTTCATGCGCTACGCGGCGAGCGTCGCCATGATCTCGCTGTTCATCAATCCGGTGCGCACGCCGGGCGTCGTGAAGAGCCGGCGCCTGCCGCTGCAGATCGCGCGCTCCCTGCTGCTCTTCGCCTCCACGGCGCTCAACTTCCTGGCCCTGCGCTACCTGCAGCTTGCCGAGACGATCTCGATTCAGTTCGCCGCGCCGCTCACCGTGGCGCTGCTCGCCGGGCCGCTGCTCGGCGAGTGGTCGTCGCGGGCGCGGCTGGCGGCGATCGGCGTCGGCTTCCTGGGCGTGCTGGTGATCGTGCGGCCGGGCGTCGGCGGCATGCATCCGGCCGCGCTGCTCTGCGTCGCCAACGTGGTGGTCTACGCCTTCTACGCGATCATCACGCGCAAGCTCGCGGCCTACGACTCGACCGCCACGACGATGTTCTACACGGGCCTCGCGGGGCTCGCGCTGATGGCCCCGCTCCTGCCGTGGATCTGGACGAGTCCGGCGAGCCTGACCCACTGGGCGCTGCTGTTCGGGGTCGCGCTGTTCGGGACGCTGGGCCACTGGCTGCTGGTGATGGCCCATGCCCGGGCCCCGGCCAACGTGCTGGCGCCGTTCATCTACACGCAGCTGCTCTGGTCCGTGACCCTCGGCTTCCTGCTGTTCGGCGACGTCCCGAGCCGCTGGACCGTGGCGGGCGCCATGATCGTCGTCGGCTCCGGCCTGTACCTCCTGGCGCAGGAGACGATCCGCCGGGAGGCGCGGCCGGCCGCCTGAGGCGACCGGCCGGAACCCGTCAGCGGCCGAGGCGCTCCTGGCGCTCCATCCGCTCCTCGCGACGGTTCTCGCGGGCCCGGCGGGCCGGGTCGGGATCGGTGCCGAGCACGCCGCCGACCGTGCCGGTCGCCGCGCCGACCGCGCCGCCGACGACCCCGCCCACGGGGCCGGCCGCGGCCGTGCCGTCCTCGAC
>NZ_JBKFBI010000296.1:0-1339 GCF_053346095.1 Methylobacterium sp. A52T
CCGCCGGGAGATCTTCTCCGCCCGGGCGAGGGCCGGCAGCGCCCGCGCGACGCCGCCGAGGGGGTCGGGCGCCGGGTCCGGCGCGAGCCCCGCGTCCCGCCGCTCCGCCTGCCGGGCCGCCCGCTCCTGCGCCTTGATCGCCGCCCACTGGGCCTCGACCGCCGCGGGGTCGCGCAGGGGCGAGCCGGCAGGCAGGGGCGCGCCGTCCGGGGTGAAGACGTGGGGGTGGCGCCGGACCAGCTTGTCGCCGATGGCGCGGGCCACGTCGTCGAACGCGAAGGCGCCCCGCTCCTCGGCCATGCGGGCGTGGAACACCACTTGGAGCAGCAGGTCGCCGAGTTCGTCGCGCAGGTCGCGGAGGTCGCCCCGCGCCACCGCGTCGGCGACCTCGTAGGCCTCCTCGATCGTGTAGGGCACGATGGTGGCGAAGCTCTGCGCCACGTCCCAGGGGCAGCCGGCGACGGGATCGCGCAGGGTCGCCATCAGGCGCAGGAGCCGGCCCAGGGGCGCCTCCGCGGCGGGATCGGCGTCCCGCCCCCCGTTCGCCCCGGACCGGCCCGCGTCGCGTGTCTCGCTCATGCGGACGGGGTTAGAGCATGGCGCGGCGCAGGGAAATGCGTGTCGCGGATCGCCAGGCCAGTGCCTGGCCGGCGCCGGGCCTCAGACCCGGCTCGGGTCGCGCTCGCGCACCTGCTCGGCCTGCAGGCCGTTCAGGTAGCCGGTGAGGCGGCCGCTGACCGCCGGGTCGGCGCACTGCACCCAGAGCGGCGCCGGGAGGGCGCGGACGGGCAGGCGCAGCAGGAAGGCCTCGGCCGAGAGGGCCGCCTCCCGCTCGGAGGCGGCAGCCAGGAGGCGCGCCCCCGCCTTCGTGCCGATCAGGATCGCGATCGTGCTCATGGCAGCTCTCCCGGCAGCGCTCTCGGCCTCTCGCTCGGCCTCTCGGCCGCGCCCGTGCGGGACAACGGCGCGCGGGCCGCGGGCGTTGCACGGCGCGCCGATCCGCGCGGGTTCCGCCGGGTCCCTCAGCTCGTCGGCCGGACGCAGAGCGGCTCCCGGGCCAGCGCCAGGGTGAACGACCACAGGATCCGGCCGAGGGAATCGGTCAGCACCGCCCCGGTCAGGAGCATGTTGGCGGCGGTCCGGCACAGGTCGCGGGCGCGGCGGATCGCCGCCTCCGCGTCGTCCGCCTCCAGGCGGTCGCTGGCGAAGGCGAGGCCGCAGCGGCCGTCCGCGTGCTCGAGGGTGCGTCGGAGGTGATAGGCCGGCATCGCTTGGACCCACGCGAGGCGAATCACCGGCCGCCCCCGGCGCGGGCGGGGGGCCGCTGGGCAAGGTAGCG
>NZ_JBKFBI010000297.1:0-1334 GCF_053346095.1 Methylobacterium sp. A52T
GCGAGGCCGAGCCCGGCCGCGGCGAGGAGGGTCCGGAGATGGCGCGCGAGGTCGCGCGCGGCCCGCCCGGCCTCCCGGGCGGCGAGCCGCGGGTCCGGGGCGTCGGCGGGGGGGTCCGGCTTCGGCGGTTTCGGCCCGTCGGCCGGGGCGCGTTCCGGCGCGTCGGGCGTCATCGTGGTGCGTGTTCCGGGACCGGCCGATCCGGCCGACCGAGCCTTCTAAGCCGCATCCGTCCCGGTGTCCCGCAGCCGCGGGGTCGCGGGACGGGCGGCGCGTCGATCGCGCCGCCACCGTGTGGATCGGGCCACGGGGCCCGATCCGGTCCCGGCCGGCTCACCGGCCGAGCGGCGCTCCCGGACCGACGGCCCCGTGCTGGGCGCGCAGCTTGAAGGCCAGGATCAGCAGGAGGATGCCGAAGGCGAAGGTGTAGGAGCCGATCCACCACGTCAGCACCAGGGCCGACATGCCCGGGTTGATGAGCAGCGCGAGGCCGAACAGGATCGACACGACGCCGCCGAGGCCCAGCCACCAGCGCCCGTAATGGAGGTGCAGGCGGAAGGCGGCGGCGATCATCAGGCCGCCGGTGACCAGCGCCCACGCGGCGAGCAGCAGCACGAACGCCCAGACGGCCGCGGCCGGGACCAGCACCGCGGCGACGCCCACCACGATGTCGACGAGGCCCTCGACCAGCATGAAGCCCCAGCGCTCGTGGCGCTGCGCGGCCCGGACCGCGCCGACGACGGCGACGACGCCGTCGACGAGCATGTAGGCGGCGAAGAACAGGACCAGCGAGAGCACGAAGGCGCCCGGCGCGATGAACGCGACCGCTCCGAACAGGACCGCCATGACGCCGCGCAGGGCGACGAGCCACCAGTTCCGCGCCAGGGCCGCGCTCATGGCGTCGAGGCGCGCAGCGCCGACGAGCGGGATACCGGAGGGCGCGGTCGCGGGGCCGGAACCGGGGCGGTTCGGCGTCGGGGATGGGCTGCTGGTCATGGCGAACTCCTGGGCCTTGAGGCCGGGAACGGCAAAGGTTCCGGGCGCAGAACGCCGCAGTGCGGCATGCGTTCCTAGGCGGGCAGATCTGCGCGTGGAACCTTGGGCCGGCGGCCGGCTTGTGCTGCCTGAGGCGGGCGATGCGACAAGCCCGGTCACCCCCGGGTGGCCGGCCCATCGGGCGACGACTTCCCATGTTTGACGATCAGCGGCACCCCTCCGAGGACGAGGCGCGCCCGCGGCCGGCCGACGGCCGCGCGGCCGCGCGCGAGCGCGACGTGCTCGATCTCGGCCGCGCCGCGCCGGCCGCGCGCGAGCCCCGCCCGGAGGAGGCCGAC
>NZ_JBKFBI010000298.1:0-1132 GCF_053346095.1 Methylobacterium sp. A52T
GGGACCGCGCCGTCCCGCGACCGGCCGGCCGAGGCCCGGGCTCCGGCCCCGCCCGAGACGCCGCCGTCGCCGCCGCCGGCACAGGCGCCAGCACAGGCGCCGCCTCCGCCGCGCGACGGCGCGGAGGGGCGCGATCCGCCGCCGGGCACGTTCCTGAAGCTGTCCTTCAAGGGCCGCTGCGAGTCCCTGATGATGGACGGGGAGGACCTCACCGCGACCTGCGCCCCGGAGGCGGTGAACACCTCCGTCGTCGGCAGCCCGAAGGCCGGGTTCATCTTCGGCACCACCGACGGCAAGGCCATGGCGTTCATGGCCTCGGCCAAGGGCTTCGTCGAGGGCGGCACCCTGCACCAGCCCGTCGACGAGCTGATGTACGCCGAGCGCGACCAGTCCACCTTCAAGGTCAAGGGCACCTGCGAGATGCCCAACCCGATGGGCGGCCCGGTGGTCATCACCTGCAATGCCCAGTCGGCGAACAGCACCTACGCGGTCCGGTTCCGCACCGACGGCGGCAAGCCGGTCCTGACGCGCGGCGACGCGAAGTGAGGCTCTCGCCGCGGACCGGAACCGCCCGCCCCGCGAACTCGAGGAGGATCCCATGGCACGACGCGTTGCGACGACGGGAGGGGCCGGCGGCACCGGGATCCTCGTCGGCCTCCTGGGGCTCTGCCTCGCGGGACCGGCGCTCGCGGGATCCACGAGCGTGACCGCGCGGCCCGGGGAGCGGGTCCGCCTCGACGGCTACGCCACCCACGAGACCCGGCCGGGTTGCCCGTCCGTTCCGGCGGCCGCGATCGAGCTGGTCACGCCCCCGCGCGGCGGCCGCATCGAGCAGCGGCGCGAGTTCCTGGTCCTCGGCCAGAACATCGACGGCACCCCGTCGCGGGACGGCTGCCAGGACGTCGAGCGGGACGCGCGGACGCTCTACTACACGGCCCGGCCCGACTTCGCCGGCCACGACACGGTGTCGGTGATCGTCACCTTCGTCACCGGCGAGGAGGCCACCTACACCTACAGGATCACGGTGCCCGAGGGCGAGGGCCGGCGGGCGCCAGCGGTGTCCCAGGCACCCGCCCCCCGCGACGCGGGCCTCGCGCGGCCGGCCCCGACGGCGCGCGCCGCTCCGGCCGAG
>NZ_JBKFBI010000299.1:0-1074 GCF_053346095.1 Methylobacterium sp. A52T
CCCCGTGGGCCCCCTCCGCGGCGCGGATCCGCCCGCTGCTGGCGGCCGCCCCGGACGAGGCGCACGCTCCGGCCGAGGCCCTCGCCGCCCGGCTCGACGGCGCGCCGCCGGCCCTCGACCCGGACGAGGTCCGCGCCTGGCTGGAACAGCTCGAGGCGGCCTGCCCGGCGCTGCGCCAGCGCCCCTGGGGCGCCAAGCCCGGGCCGCAGGGGCCGGCGGCCCGGGCGGCGTTCACGCATCTCGCCCGCTGGCTCGTGGCCCGCTCCGGCACCGGGGGGACCCTCGTGGCCCTGCTCGACCGGCTGCGGCCCCGCCCCTCCGGCCGCTACGGTTCGCTCCCGGTCTCGGCCTGGGACATTCCCACCACCTCGGGTCTCCGGGCGGCCCTGGTCGCCGCCCCCGAGGCGGCGTACGCGGAGGCCCTGGACGCGGCCCTCCGGCTCGCCGCTTCGGAGCCGGAGCCCACCCTCGCCCGCTGGCTCGCGGTGATCTTCGCGGACGACCGGCCCGGCGCCGATCACGCCCTCTCCGCCCGCGCGGTGCTGGCGCGCTGCGACCCGCCCGACCCCAAGGCCTACGGCAATTCCCACGTCGCCCTGCCGCTGATCGTCGACCTGCCGCCCGCGCAGGCCGCGCCCTGGTACGCCGCGCCGTATCACCGGGCGACGCTGGCGACCTGCGATGTCGGGGCCGAGGAGGCCGCCGCGACGGTGATCGCCGTCGCCGACGCGGCCGGCGAGCCGGCCACCCCCGGCCTCGTCTGGCTGCTGGAGGGGGCGGTCGGCCCCGAGCGCACGATCGTCGCCCGGGCCCTGCTGGAGACCCGCGCCGCCGACGCCCTCGACGCGCTCCTGCCCTTCGTGGGCACCAAGCTGGTCCGCGACGCCCTCGACGCCGCCGACGCGGCCTTCCCCGACTGGATGCTGCGGGCCTATCTCGGCGCGCTCCAGGGCAAGGGAGAGCCCGCCTACGGCCCCCGGGCCGTGACGCTCGCCGCGCGCCACGGGCACGAGACCGCCCGCGCCTGGGTGGCGGCCGAGGGAGGCCGGGGCGCGGGGCGCCTGGACCGGCTGC
>NZ_JBKFBI010000003.1:0-127220 GCF_053346095.1 Methylobacterium sp. A52T
GCGGCCCTGGCGCTGGCTGGCGGCCGGATCTCCGGGGCGGGCGGCGCGGCCGCGCTCCTCGGCCTGCGGCCGACGACGCTGGCCTCGCGGATCAAGGCCCACGGGATCCCGCGCGGCTGATCCGGCGGGCCCTTGATCCGATCTTAAGGCCGCTGTGCCAACGCTCGCGCCGGGCTTTCCCCGCGAAGGCGCAGCGTCCCCCGACCGATGCACGACCGCTCCGATCCCGTCACCCTCCCGGCCGGCACCGTCCTGTTCGAGGAGGGGGCGATCGGGCACTGCGCCTACCTGATCCTGAGCGGGCGCATCGCGATCTTCCGGCGGCGCGACGGCGGCGAGGCCGTGCTCGCCCAGCGCGGCGCCGGCGAGATCTTCGGCGAGATGGCCATCCTCGACGCCCTCCCGCGCTCCGCCGGCGCGCGCGCCGAGGCGGATAGCGTGCTCGTCCCGGTGGACGCGGCGCAGATCCGCCGGCGGCTCGCCGGCGCCGACCCGATCCTGCGCCTCTGCCTCGAGGGGCTCATCGCCCGGTTCCGCGAGACTCTGCCCCGCCTCGGGCCGGCGGTCGCCGAGGGGCTTCCCGCGCCGCCGTCGCCCTCCGCCCGCGCCGATTTCGACGCGACGGTCGCGTCGCTCGCGCAGGAGCGCGCCCTGCGGCGGGCCCTGGCCCGGGACGAGTTCGCGCTGTTCCTGCAGCCGATCGTGCGGCTCGCCACCGGGCGCCTCGCCGACTTCGAGGCCCTGATCCGCTGGCACGATCCCGAGCGCGGGCTCGTGCCCCCCGGGGCCTTCATTCCGGCTGCCGAGGCGAACGGCCTGATCCTGGCGATCACCGCCTGGGTGATCGGCGCGATCGGCCGGATCGTGCCCCGCATCCTGCAGGCCGGCCTGTGCGCGCCCGTCTCCGTCGAGCCGTCCCTGTTCGTGAGCTTCAACGTCACAGCCCAGGATCTCGCCCGCACGGACGTACCGGGCCTCGTCGACGCGATGCTGCGCCGGACCGGCCTCGCGCCCGGCGCCCTCAAGATCGAGGTTACCGAGAGCGCGCTGATGCAGGATCCGGCCGGGGCCGCGGCCGCCCTCGCGCGCTGCCGCGCCGCCGGCCTCGGCATCGCGGTGGACGATTTCGGCACTGGCTACTCCTCGCTCAGCCATCTCAGCACCCTGCCGATCACCACGCTCAAGGTGGACCGGGCCTTCGTCCGGGCGATGCTGGCGGAGCCGCGCGATCGCCGGATCGTCCAGACCATCCTGCGGCTCGCCGAGGAGATCGGGGTGGTGGCGGTCGCGGAGGGCATCGAGGGCCGCGCCGAGGCGGAGGCCCTCGCGGCGATGGGCTGCGCCCTGGGCCAGGGCTACCATTTCGGCCGCCCGATGCCGGAGGCCGACGCCCTCGCGGCGGCGGCGGCCTGGAACGCCGAGGCGTGGCGCGTCGGGCTCTCCGGGGAGGCTGATCCGGGGCGGCACGGGTTCCACGCCCGGGCCTGACGGATTCCCGGCCCCGGCGCGGTCTTTCGCCGCCCCCGCGAGCGTGGTTTCGATGCACCGGGCGGGCGGGAAGCGCGCGGCTCCGGGCGGAAACGCTTGCATCCGGTGCGTGTTTTCGGACCATGCGTCTTCGGGTCTCGGAGGCGGGCTTTGGGCGGAGACGAGCGGGACGGGCAGATGGCCGAAGGGGCTGCGGGGGCATCCTCGCATCCGGCGCCCTGGGAATTCGTGCTGCCGGAGGAGACGGCCACCGAGGATCTCGGCCTGTTCCTCTCCGAGTTCCTGATGCCCGGGGACGTCGTGGCTCTGTCCGGCGGCCTGGGCGGCGGCAAGACCACGCTCGCCCGCGCGGTCATCCGCGAGCTCGCCGGCGACCCGCGCCTGGAGGTGCCGAGCCCGACCTTCACACTGATCCAGCCCTACGCGGCCCGCGATGGCCGGCCAATCGTCCACGCCGACCTGTACCGGCTGCGCGACCCGGACGAGTTGGTGGAACTCGGCTTCGACGAGATGGCCGAGGGCGCGATCACCCTGGTGGAGTGGCCCGACCGGATGCCGCCCCGCGACGGCCCGGTGCTGACCGTGGACCTGTCCCTGCGGGCGGAGTTCGGCCCCGAGGCGCGGCTCGCGCGGATCGACGGCACCGGCGGCATGCGCGCCCGCCTCGACCGGGCCCGCGCGGTGCGCCGCCTCCTCGACCGCAGCGGCTGGGACATCGCCGAGCGGACCTTGATGCAGGGGGACGCCTCCTCCCGCGCCTACGAGCGCCTGACCAAGCCCGACGGCACCAGCGCCGTGCTGATGATCGCGCCGCCGCGCCCCGACGGGCCGCCGGTGCGGGACGGCAAGCCCTACAGCGCGATCGTGCACCTCGCCGAGAGCGTCCACGCCTTCGTGGCCCTCGACCGCGGCCTGCGGGCACTCGGTTTCTCGGCCCCGAAGATCTACGGCGAGGACCTGACCGAGGGCCTGCTCATCCTGGAGGATCTCGGCACCGAGCCGGTGATCGAGGGTGGCGCCCCTCGGCCCGAGCGCTACGCCGAGGCCGTGCGCGTGCTGGCCAAGCTCCACGCCAACCCGCTGCCCCCGGTCCTGCCCGTGGCGGAGGGGATCGAGCACAGGCTGCCGCCCTACGACATGGAGGCGCTGCTGTTCGAGGCGGAGCTGATGCCCGAATGGTACGCCCCGGCGATCCGGAACGTCAGCCTGTCGGTGGAGGCGCGGGCGGCCTTCGTCGACCTGTGGCGTGCGGCGCTCCAGGGCGCGATCCCGGACCGGCCGACCTGGACCCTGCGCGACTACCATTCCCCGAACCTGATCTGGCTGCCCGAGCGCGACGGGCTGGAGCGGGTCGGGCTGATCGATTTCCAGGACGCCGTCATGGGCCACCCGGCCTACGACGTCGCCTCGCTGCTGCAGGATGCCCGGGTCGATTCCAGCGCGGAGTTCGAGCTGCGGCTCCTCGGGCTCTACGCCCGCGAGCGCCGCGGCCGGGACCCGACCTTCGACGTCGGCGCCTTCGCCACCGCCTACGCGCTGCTGGCGGCCCAGCGGGCCACCAAGATCCTCGGCATCTTCGCGCGCCTCGACCGGCGCGACGGCAAGCCCGGCTACCTCGCCCACCTGCCGCGGATCGAGGGCTATCTCGCCCGCAACCTCGCCCATCCGGCGCTCGCCGGTCTGCGGGCCTGGCACGCGGACCACCTGCCGGGCCTCGTCGCCCCGGCGCCCGACCCCTGACCACCGGATTCCCGACCGCATGAGCGATCCCAGTCCCGCCGTCAGCCGCGCCTTCGTCCTGGCCGCGGGCCTGGGCAAGCGCATGCGGCCGGTGACCGCCACGGTGCCGAAACCCCTTGTGGAGGTGTCCGGCAAGGCCCTGCTCGACCACGCCCTCGACCGGGTCGCCGAGGCCGGGATCGAGAGCGCGGTCGTCAACGTCCACTACCTCGCCGACCTGATCGAGGGGCACCTCGCGCGCCGGGCCGAGGGAGCGGCCCCGGGGCCGGCCACGACCGTGTCCGACGAGCGCGCGGCGCTGCTGGAGACGGGCGGCGGCATCCGCAAGGCGCTGCCGCTCCTGGGCGACGCGCCGTTCGTGGTGCTGAACTCGGATTCGTTCTGGCTCGAGGGGCCGGCCTCCAACCTGCGCCGGCTGATCGAGACCTGGGACGGTGACCGCATGGACGGCCTGCTGCTGGTGGCGCCGACCGCCACCAGCCTCGGCTACGAGGGCGCCGGGGATTTCGTGATGGATCCGGACGGCCGCCTGGAACGCCGCGGCGAGCGCGCGGTGGCGCCGTTCATCTACGCGGGCGTGGCGATCCTCACGCCGGGCCTCTTCGCCGACACGCCGGAGGGCGCCTTCTCGCTCAACCTGCTGTTCGACCGGGCGATCGGAGCGAGGCGGCTGTTCGGGATGCGGCTCGACGGCCAGTGGCTGCATGTCGGCACGCCGGAGGCGATCCGGGCCGCGGAGGAGCGCGTCCGCGCGAGCGCCCGGGCCCCGTAGAGAGCGGGATCCGGGGCGCGATGCGCGGGGCGCGAAGTCCTTGTCCGAAGTGTCTTGCCAAGCCGGATCTGAGCCTCTAGAAGCCCCTTCACACCGGCGGGCCGAGAGCCCGCCGCCGTGTCAGGCGCCCGTAGCTCAGCTGGATAGAGCACCAGACTACGAATCTGGGGGTCAGAGGTTCGAATCCTTTCGGGCGCGCCATTCCATTTGACCGCTAAGAACATCCGCTAAGACCTTGAACGGCAAGGTCAAATTTGCGGTTCTACATCCTTCCCCGCGCTTGTAGCGAAGCCGGTCGGCGAAGGTGAGCTTGAGCACCGCGCAGCGGTCCTCGATCCTGCCGGTACTCCAAAGATTTCAAGGGCTTGCGATGAACGCCAAGGCGGTCCTTTGGAGCGCCTAACAAAACCGTCGTTCGATGAAACGCCAGACGATGAGGGCAGCGGCCAGCGTCGAGAAGGCGAGATGGACGTCGCTGCGTCGCTCGTAGCGGATGGCGAGGCGGCGGAACTGGGCGAACCACGCCAGGCTCCGCTCGACGACGCACCTGTGCCGTCCCGGCCGCTGGTTGCTCTCGACTCCGCGCCGGGCGATGCGGGGCTGGATGCGACGGCGGGTCAGCGCCTGACGACAGCGGCGGTGGTCGTAGGCCTTGTCGGCGTGCAGCTTCGAGGGCCGCCTGCGCGGCCGTCCCCAGCATGAACGGATCGGCGGGACAGCATCCACGGCCGCCTCTAGCATTCGGCTGTCGTGCACGTTGGCACCCGTCAGCTTCAGCGCGAGGGGGATGCCCCTCGCGTCGGTGAGGACATGGCGCTTCGTGCCCGGCTTGCCTCGATCGGTCGGGTTCGGGCCTGTCGCCGCGCCCCCTTCTTTGCGGCGACCGAGGCGCTGTCGAGGGAAGCTCGACTGAAGTCGATGCCGTTCTGGCGGCCGAGCCGGTCGAGAAGAGCGTGCTGCAGGCGGTCCCGCACTCCGGCCCTCTGCCAATCCCGCAGACGCCGCCAGCAGGTCATGCCCGAGCCGCCGCCCATCTCCCGGGGCAGCAACTCCCACGGTGTACCTGAGCGCAGCACGAACAGGATCCCCGTCAGCGCCGCGCGGTCAGAGGTCCGAGGCCGACCGCCCTTGGCTTGGCCTGATCAGGCGGAAGCAGCGGTGCGATCTCGGCCCACACGCCATCGGGAAGGAGCGGTCTCGCCATCTCCTCCGAACACGCCAAACCCAGTTTTGTTAGAGGCTCCAAAGCCAGCCAGTCAGGTCAAGATCCGGCGGACATCGGAACGTTACGCTACGCCCGACGCCGGACGTCGCTTCAGCGACGCGAGTAGCCGGACCAAGTGAAAGCGCCACGAGTTGATGAAGCGCGCATTGATGGTGTTCGGTAAAACGATCGCCATCATGATCGCCGAAGCTGTCGCCACCCGTCTGAGCGGGCTGTACCAAGATGGAAACCGACCAACTGCGCATAAGGCCTTCTTGGCGGACACCCTCTTTCCGGACAGGATATCGTGAGTGATCTCGTAGATGTTGTGGAAGTACATCTGGTCCGGAGGCTGGACGCTGTCGACCAGACCTCGCTGCCGCAAGGCCGATTTGAGATGCAGCACGCGGTCGCTGAAGCGCCGTTTGTGCCGCTCCAGCAGAGAGAGCGAGAGCATGCTCCCGACTCCGGATTTGTTCTTCCCATGGATTCGATAGCATCCGAGCGGCCGTTTCAGGCTGACGATGTCCCCGAAGAAGGGGGCAGCTGACAGGATGACGCCGTCGACGGCCGAGTCGTAAGTGGCCTCCCGCAGCAACTCGCAGACATCCCTCCGGAAGACGTTCCCCGAGGTGGGAGGAGACACATAGGTTCCCGATTCATTCACGAATTTCTTGAATCGGTCGCGTTCCCGTCCTTCAGCAGGGACGGGAAGGCGGGCGCGATCATCGATCCGGCTTCGTCAATCCGAGCCAGAGGAAATTGCAGCTTCGCGATATCTGCATCGAGCGATCTTATGATGACCGCGAGCGAATTCGGTAAGAGTTGATCGTCTGCATCGAGGAACAGGACGAACGGAGCGACAGTGTTATCAAGTCCCAGAAGGCAGGCGCTGACTTGGCCTCCATTCGTTTTGCGAAATGATCGCACTCCGCTGGACTGGATAACCGCCCAGGATTGATCAGTCGAGCCATCATCGACGACAACTATCTCGCAGGATCGATTGTTCTGCGAGACGACGCTCTGGATCGCGCAGTGAACGTATCTTTCGTAGTTGAAGCAATTGATGATGATGGCCAGGACAGGACGCTTCTGGCCAGATATAATATTCTCAGCTGTCGAGGTTGAATACATGAAATTCCCGCTGAGAATGTAGTGCGGCTAATGTCTTCGATGATATTCCAACATCGCGGCTTTCTTGAGCGTCTAGGTGAGGTCTCAGTGCAATCAAATCTGACGTGCGTCGACTGTGAAGTGCTGAGAGAGGCCGATACTGCCTAAAACGTCTCGCGCGGCGATTTATTCCGCAGCCGAAGCCAGGCTCAAGCGGCCACCTGAGTCGCGCCAGTCAGAGCTTCACAGGGCGATTTTCGCGATCTGACGCGGTCTTGTCAATGACGAGTGCAGCATCCCCAGATCCGCCGAAGGAGAATACTCACTTCAGCCTGATCAGCCGTGGCGAACTTCAGGATCGCGTCGCAAGAGCGGTCGACCCCGTCGCTTCGAGGCCCGTGGCAGTGCGAGGGGCGCCCTTGAGCGCACGTGCTCAGGCACCGGATCTCCATGCTGACACAGCCGGTGGCTCGTTCCCTCGTTGCACCACGGCACATGATGCAGCAGACGGTCGAACGGCGGGGTGGCCGCGACAGGGACGTCGAACACTTCGCCCCATCGGGCAAGGCCGCGGTTCGAGGTCTGGACCATCGCGCCGCGCTCGTGGCGCGTTGACGTTGTGGAAGAACAGATTGCGCCCGCCCGGCACCTCCGGCGGGCGGAGACCGACCGCCGTGAAGATGTCCGGTGAGCGCCGCACTCCCTGATCGCCCGTCAGAGCCGGGAACTCGTCAGCGCGGAACGGGCGGCAACGCGCTCGCGCAGATAGGTCTTGAAGGGATCAGGATGATGCCCGCGCGGCTTGTAGGCGGGTGGCTTGAGGCCGCGGGTGATGTCCTTGCGAACCGTCTTGCGGTCGACGTTGAACTGCCGGGCGATGATAGTGACGGACAGACCCTGGCGTTGCAACTCCGGACTGCTGGGCCGGCGGATGTTCGATCTCAGCTTTCGCGCGCGTGGTCCGACGTCCACATCGAGGGTCCGGAGCTGTTCGGGGTAAAGCCTTGAGGCGAAGGCCGTCTCTTGGGTAGGATGAGAAATCAGTAATCGCCTCGCGATTCGGGACGCCTCAAATGATGAAGCCCGACTGGGCCCGCCGAGATTTCCTGAAAATCGGTCTTCGAGCACTGCCAGTCTGGACGACGGCATCCCTGATCGGAATCGGTCGTGCCGGCGCGGCGGCCGATGTCACTGCAGACCCGACACAGGGGCGAACGCTCGTTTTCGATGAGCCCTTCAAGGAGATTAACGGACGGATCTGGAACGGCGGTCCGAAGGCGACGACCGGGCCTTCCGGATACTACGGCCGCTCCGCGTTTGCGCCCCTCTCCGGAGCGGAAGGTTTCAAACCATACGAGATCATCGAGGATGCAGAGGCCACGGGCGGAACGGCTCTGCAAATATCCGCAAAATATATCGGACGCAAAATGTCCGTTGTAAACTATTACGGAAACGATACATCCGATTATCAATGGATCTCTGGAAACCTGCAGGCCGGGAGTCGGAGCGGCGTTGTCTCCATCGGATGGGCGCGAGGCTATTTCGAGGCCAGAATGAAATTTCCAAGACACCCTCTGACATGGCCCGCGTTCTGGTTGCTCAACCGGGACGGTATATCAAATACAAAGAGAAGTATAGAAGTCGATATTGTCGAACAGAAGGGCTTCGAGCCCAATCTATACGGTGTTTATCTGCATGAGTGGGGCCAGCCCGACGAGCATAACGAGGGAAGCGGTGTTCCGACGCCCGTCGATATGACTCAGCAATATTGCCGCTACGGAGTTCTGATTCAGGATGGAAAATGCATCCCTTACTTTGAGCGCAAGCCTGTCATAAATCCAGCAACCAAACAGGTCAACATCTGGACATTGACCCGCGCCTCCGAGATGGCGAAGACGGGGGATGTCTTCTGGCCGCTGCTCACACTCGCTCTGCGGACAGACGTTCAGGTACCGCAGCTGACCGAAGCTCAGAAGCTGGTCCATATGCAGGTCGATTATTTCCGCGTCTACAGTTAGTTTGACATCGTGTCCCCGCGCCGGGGCGCGCCTGCCCGGCCGGATCCGCCGCCTGAGTGCCGACAAGGGCTACGATGCCGATTGGCTGCGCAGGAACGGCATCACGCCCGTCATTCCGGGTAAACGCGCTCGCAAGCGCCGGGTCCGTCATGACAAGCCCTGCGATCAAGAGCGCTGGCGCATCGAGGCAGCTCTCAACCGCCTCAAGACTTTCGTCGCATCGCCACTCGCGACGACAAGCTCGCCCGCGCCTACGCTTCAGCCCTCGCTCTGGCCGCCGTCGTCGCGTTCCGGTGCTGATCGAGTGCAGGCTTTCGGGGCGCACATCCCGCGGGTGACGCAGGCGAGGACGCGTGCGGGCATCGAGGCGATCGCGCCGCGTTGCGACGTGATAGGCCTGTCCCGTCTCCTGGCCCGCAGGCCGGGAAGAGCAGAGCAGTCGGCCTGGCTGCTGCCTCGCCTGTCTATCCGGGTTCGGCGGAGAACAGGAGACAACATCTCTCCGACGTTTGGCCGCGAGAGCCGATTCGAGCAATGGCAGATCGTGGACAGCGTGGGACTCAGCGACCGCGTGCACGGCTTCTCGGAACGTGCCCGAAATTATTCGGCAAGCACCAGGAGTGAGTAACCTCCGAGCACTCTGACGGTCAGGTCCTTGTTCAACGCGAACAGCGCCCGACGCGGAACGCTCATCAGACGGCTGGACAGAGCTTGTTTCGGAAGTTCGATGCGACTTGCCGTATAACAATAATCAATCACATTGTATCCGCAGTCACGCAGAGTGGCGAGTGCGGTGTCCTTGAAAAAGTAATGGAGGTGACCGACACTGGACCGTAGGTGCAAGATCGGGTTGCCGCGGAACAGTGATTGGACCGAAAGATCGAGGGGAATATGGAAAATCTTGACCTTTGCGAGCGGTCGGAGCTGCTTCGCGAAGCTGATGTAATCCTCGACATGCTCGATGACGTCGATGGCAAGAAGTACATCGAAGGGTGCGTCAGGTGCGCCGAAGACGTCGTCCAGGTAAAATTTCGTGCGCGCCGTTTCCTTGTCCTTGGCGCGCCGGTACGCATGCGGCGAAATCTCGTATCCGTACCCTCGCGAGTGATCGAACATATGCTCAAGATTTAAGATGACGTCGCCGGTCCCGCACCCGACTTCGCAAATGTTCTCGAAGCGGATCCCATTTTTTCTGATTATGTTCCCAATCTGAGCCGCCTTCCACGGTGCGTCCGCTTCGTGCCAGTCGGGATTATTCTCAGCGTAAATCGAGTTTTTATAAATCTCAAGCACGGCGGGTACTCCACTAGGCCATGGCAGGCGTATCGCAACTTTCCTCGGACTCTCTCAGTTGGGATAACTCGCTGATCCGCTGAAGATTCGCGATCATGGGATCGAAAATTGTACGATCATTACGAAAGGGATCGCACGTTATCACCATCGATGAGCAGGGTTCGGCGTAAGAGGTGCATGAAGGTCTCAGAAAAGGGGCGTAAGGCGCGATGCGGAGTCCTGGGATGTCTTGACCGATCAGAGAACGGATTCGCGGATTGCGTCGGCGTGAACGTGGACCACGTTCTCGGGACTGAAGCGATCAATATGTTCCTTTCTGAAAGAGGAGAACAATTTTTCGGACTCTAAATTCTCGCAGTAGTGAATCATCGCTCTGACCAATGCGTCCTCGTCATCTGGGGGCACGAGACGCCCGAGGCGTTGATCGACCAAGATGTCGCTCGGACCGAATTCGCAATCGGTCGATATGACGGGCAGCCCGCACCGGAGCGCTTCGCATATGGCGAGCGACCAGCCCTCCCAGCGCGAAGTGGCAACAAACACATCACTGGTATCCAGTGCTTGCTGGGGGTTCTCGGGATGGTGCGCGAGTTTGATAACGTTCGTCATGTTGAGTGCCTGGATCTGCGCGGTGAGAGCCGCCTTGTCGGAGCCATGACCGACCAGATTGAGGCTGACATCCTTTCGTCGCGCGTACAGCTTCGCAAACGCCCTAATCAGGATATCCTGGCCCTTCTGAAAGTCGTAACGCCCGACATTCACGAAGGTTACGAGTGTCGAATTTCGCTGCATATCGGTGCTCGACGGTTCAAAGCGTCGAACCGGATTCGGCACCCAGTACATCGGGCGGGTGCAATTGAAATCCTGTTTGAAGGCTTCGAGCTGTCTCGGAGAAGTCCCGAAGACCGATCTGATGCGGCGAAGAACCAGATGATTGAGAAGGAAGAAGTACATTGCTGATTTGAAGTTCGCGGCTTCCCGTCTGGGATTGCCATGGAGGTGCATGGCGACGCGCTGCTGGATTCCCAGGCGCGCGAACCAGAAAATGACGGTCGGCTCGATCTGCGGAACGATCACCAGATCGTAGCGCTTCTCCTGGATAACAGACCTGAAGGTTCGAAGGAGATCGAGCCGTGAGTTCACCGGCCGGAAGACGCTCCGGTAAACCCGCGGCTCTGGCGGATGGTTCTCATGCTGCGAGAGCCTCAGGACATCGACGTCAAACTCTGCGCTTAACCGTGTCGCTAGTTCGGTGCAGATCGTATCGACGACGCGCTCGATCCCTGCGAAGACGGGTGTCCTCGGCTGGATATACAGGACCTGAAATTTGCCGCTGTCCGCAGATCGCATCGACGCAGGCCCCATTTCACGATTGATTCCGAGCGTCGAGCGCGGATCCGTCGACGATGCCGGAGTCCGGCTCACGCGCGATTGAGAACGGCGCCGATCACGTTCGCGCCGGCACCGATCAGGCCGTTCACCGCGTCCGACAGCTCGTCGACGGTCGTCCGCCCGGCCTCGGCGACGATCACCACGACATCCGCTCGACGGGCGGCGACCCGGGACTCGGCCGAGACGGAGAGCGGCGGCAGGTCGAGGATGACGTAGCCCCCCCGGCGCATCTGGTCGATGACGCTCTGGAAGACCGAGGAACTGAGGGAGATGCCGGTGCCGACCGCCGTGTAGGGCGACCGCGACGGCAGGACCGAGACGCCCCCGAAATCCACGAACTTGGCGAGGGCCAGATGGCTCGGATTGATGATCAGGTCGGCGAGACTCGCGCCGACCCCGGCCTTGGAGTCCGGGGTCAGGAAGAAGGTTCCGGCGCCGTGGATGTTCGTGTCGATCAGCCGGGCGGTCCGGCCGCCTTCCTGCAGCAGGCGCGCCAAGCTCAGGCCGATCAGGGTCGTGCCGGTGCGCGGGGTGCAGCCGACCAGGGCGATGACACAGTCGGAATCGTGGCCGCGCGCGGAGAGGGCCAGCTGGATCGACGTCCGAAGGTCGCGGACGCCCGTGGAGAATTTGACGTTGAGGAACCACGGCGCGTTGACGTTGCGCAGATCCACGGTCTCGCGGCGGCCGTCGGCCGTCTTGCGCAGGACCTCGGGCATCACGGCGAGGCAGGGGATGCCGGCCCTCTGGACGAGGTCCTGCGGCGTCCGGATCCGGCGGTCGAAGGCCTGCAGCAGCGCCACGGCCAGGAAGCCGCCGACGAGGCCGATCATCGCGCCGAGGCCGAGGATCAGGGTCTTCCGCGGGGCCGAGGGTTTGAGGGGCTGCAGCGCCGCGCCGATCACCCGTGCGTCGGCATCGGGCGTCGGCGCGTCCGGCAGCGTGCCCTCGGTGACGGCCGCCGCGGCGGACCGCGCCTGGGAGGCGAGGGCATTGACGCGACCCTGGAGAAACTCGGCGCCGTTCTTGGCCGCATCGGCCTTGGCAGCGATGGATTGCAGCAGATAGGCCGAGACGGCCGCGTTCGCGACGCGCCGCGCCAGGTTCGGGTCTCTGGACGTGTACGAGACCTCGACAACGTACGACTGGCCCACGCGCCTGACGGTGAATCGCTCGGCGAAGTTCTCGAACTTTCTCTGCTGCAGGATGGCTGCCATCGACGGCGGGGCGGTCCGCAGCCCCGACAATTCGGACGCGCCCGGGCCCGGCTCCTTCGGGCTCTCGGCTTCCGGAGGACCGAATTCCGGATTGTTCGCCAGCTGGAGACTGTTGAACACGTTCGCCAGCAGCCGTTCCGAGCGGAGGACCTGGAGCTCGCTCTCGGCCCGGCCCACATCGAGGCTCGGCATCGGGGCGCCATCCGAGGAGCCCGAGCCCACCGGGCGCCGCGGCTCGAGCAGCAGCACAGCGGTCGCCGTGTAGAAGGGGGTCGCGGTCACCGTGTAGAGCGCCGCGCAGCCGATGCAGAAGACCACCCAGACGGCCACCGCCAGTTTGTGCCGGCGGGCCGCCTTGAGGGCCGCCGAGATGACGGCCAGCGGGCCGTCCTGCACGCCGATGGACGTCGTCTCCGGAAAATGGGAGACCGATTGGGACTGGTCCGGCGGGATCCGGTTGGTGTTGTGGATGTTCATCTCACGCTTTCCGCCGGATCTTCAGGGCCCGCTCGGGCTCCAGCCGTCCCAGGAGCACGTCCGCGGCGCCGCGCAGATTGCCGCGCAGCCGACCGCGCCGGTCGATGAACGGCTCGGGGGCCGCGAAGCGCGTCACGTTGCTGAGAACGTTGCGGGTAATCTGGCCGAAGACTTGAGACAGGGTCATCGTGCCCTTCCGCAGCATGTATAACGGGTTGACAATCTGCGAATAGCCGAGCCGATCGCCGGAGATGCGGCCGCCTTTCACGCCCATATGGACGCCGCGGGCCTCCATGCATTTGACGAGCCGGCCGCCTCTGGCCGCCAGGGCCGCGCCGAAATCGCGGTCCTCGAGCCAGCCGTACAGGACGAGCCGCTCGTCGAAGCGCAGCGTGCCGATGGCCGAGCGACGGAACGCCATGTTGCAGCCGTACGGGCTGAAGGCCTCGATGGGCGCCGCCGGCTCGACCGGACCCAGCGCGGCGAGCATCCGGTCGACCTCGGTGAAGCGCAGTCCGGGCCCCTTGATGCCGTCCGCGACGACGTCGCCCGTCAGGCCGACGATGTCCGGCTCGTCTTCGAAGCGCTGCGCGGCCGCTTCGAGCCAGCCGGCCTCGGGGACGAAGTCATCGTCGAAGAAGACCACGATATCGATCGCCTCGGGCAGCGCGGCGAGGGCGGCATTTCTCTGAGTGGCGAGGCCGGGACGCCCCGTGACCACCGTCACGCCGGGCCACGCGGCCGCCTCGCCGGCATCGTCCGGGGTGACGCAGGAGATCAGGATGGCGGCGGGCTTCAGGGTCTGCCGATCCAGGATCCGCCGCAGCGTGCCGGTCACCACCGCGGGGCGGCCCAGCGTCGCGATGGCGACGGCGATGCTGGGCGGGATTGGCTGTGCTGCGGGCTGTACTGCGGATCGTGCGGCAGGGCGCGCGGCCGTCCGCACCGTCGGCGCCCGCATGAGATCGAGGTAGCCGTGCGCCGAAGCCTCCCACGAGAAGAGGGCGGCCTGATCGCGACCGCGGCCGATCAGGTCCGATCGCAGGTCCGGGCTCGCGGCCAGGGCGCGGATCTGGTCGAGCCAGCGTTCCGGCCGGTCCGGCGGAGCGAGCAGGGCCGCCGACCCGCAGATCTCCGGCAGACTCGCGCGGTCGGTCGAGACGACGGGGCAGCCGCGTGCCATCGCCTCCAGCGCCGGGAGCCCGAACCCCTCCGTGAGGGAGGGGAAGGCCAGGCACAGGGCGCGCTCCATCAGGTAGGCGAGGTCGTGGTCGGTGACGAAGCCGAGGTGGCGGACATTCTCGCCGCGCCGCAGGTCCTCGGCGGCGTAGATGGTCGCCTGGCCGCCCGCCACCACGAGGTCGAGCCCGAGCTCGCCCAAGGCGGGCGCCAGTCTGAGCAGCAGATCGAGATTCTTGTGGCGGGCGCGGGACCCGAGGGCCAGCACGAAGGGGCGCTCCAGGCCGTCGGCGTCCCGGTCCAGGGCCGCCGGCGCCCGGACGGCCTGTCGCGGATCCCAGGCGTGCACGTGCTCGTGCCCGTTCGGGAGGACGACGATGTCGGAGGCTCTCACCGAGAGATGGTCGGCGATCTGTCCGGCCGAGAAGCTGGAGACGGTGGCGATCCGCGCGGCACGGCGGGCCAGAAGCGGCTGGAGCGTCCTGTAGAAGGTCCGGAACGACGCGCTGTAGCTCTCCGGCGCGTTGAACACGTTCGCGTCGTGGATGCAGACGACCTGATCGGCCTTCAGCGCGGGGGCGGTGTTGCAGAGGTTGAGCAATCGGCCGGGCCAGGCGCGCGGCAGGACGAACTGCTCCCAGGCATGCCCACCCGCCGGTCCGACGGTGCGGAGCGGCGTGCCTGCGAGACGGGGATCCTCCGCGTCCGGCACGGACAGCAAGGGGGCACTCTCGCCCCGAGCGGCCAGGACCGCGCTCATCGCCCGGGTGACGTTCATCGCGTAGCGCTGAACCCCGGTCATCGGCTGGGTGAGGAACCGACCGTTGATTCCGAACGATCCGACTGCCGTCATACTGTCACTCTACTCCTGTTGGAGCCCCGATTCGCGGATCGAATACGAGAACAAGAGTGTTTCACCTTTCGCGTGAGCGGCGCGGTCGGACCCGCGATCCCGGGAGCCGGGATCGCGCATGACCCCACGCGTGCGCAGAATTCACGTACGTAATATAGGCAAAAATCCGGGACGCTAATTATTTTATAGGCAGCATTCTGATTCTCGACAGGAAAATCCAAGTGCAGTAGCCGAGGCCAGAACGCTGCATTCGACGACACGAAGAGACCTCAGTTCGCGCCAGAGGCCTGCCGGCGCCACAGGGGCGGCTCCGCGCGCGCCTCGGGCGCGGGCTCGCGGCGGCGGACGAGACGGGACGTGGCCTCCCTTCGAAGGGCGCGACCCGCGTAGACGGCCTCGATCACGGGAAGCAGGAACCGGCCGGCCCGCGGGAAGAAGCGGAGAAGCGCGCCCTCGCGCCAGAGACTGTCGCGGATCTGCTGCGCGGGTCGGGCCGGCCGCGGTGCGGCGTACTGCGCGCTCAACTCGACGCGTCCGAAATCGCGGGATCTGCCGCCGAGACTCAGGGTCGAGACGGTCCGGTCATCCGGCCAGATGATTGCCTTCTTCAGGGCCGCCCACGCCCGCGCCGCGTCGTCCGGGATCGCCGCGACGCTCTCGGAGCGAAGATCGTCGATGTGGGCCAGGACGCCGGTGAAGAGGTCCGGCCGCGTCGATGCGATCCGCGCCTCCCAGCCGTCGTCCTGAAGATTGGCCCGCGGCGGCGATCCCGGAACGGCCTGGGCGAAGGTGCGGACGCTCGGCAGGTCCGGTTCCAGGCAGGCCTCGATCAGGTGCCAGAAGCGCAGCACCGACGTGCGCGCGTCCCAGGGCTTGTACCAGTCGCTCTCGACACTCAGGCCGAACGTGCGGCGGAAATGCGGTGTGGCGAGGCGCTTGTAATTGGAGCGGGCGAGCTGGAGCCCTGACCACGTCCGCTCCGGCAGGCCCTCCTGAAGCATGCGGACCGTGCTGCCGTAGAGCCCGGTATCGACCAGCACGCAGTGGCGCGCCGGGCCCGCGCAGGCCTCGAGATGCGCGCGGAAACGGGCATCCTGTTGGGCGACCGCGGCATGAAGGCGGGCCACGCCGGGCTGGCTGCCGGACAGCAGCGCGGTGAATGCCCCCTCCTCGAAGGGCTCATCCCAGGACGCCGGAAGGGCCAGATCGTCGCGTTGCGCCAGCGCCGCCGCGATCTCCGCCATCGACCGGCCGCTGAACTCCCGACCGAGTTCGGAGAGCATGCCGGGGCTCGGCGGATCGAAGGCGGTGCGGGCGGCCACGAGGCGCGAGACCATCAGGGCCGCGCGCGGGAGATTCGGCGGCAGGCCGGTTCGCTGGAGGAAGCGCTCGTAGACGAGTTGCAGGCGCAGGCCACCCCGGGCGCAGAACAGGAGGACGGTCCTGTCCGGCGCGAGGAAGCGTTCCGCGAGCCAGAGGCGTAGGCAGAACTCGGCGAGGATCGGGCCCAGCACGCGCTGGCCGAACGCGACCGCGTCGTCGCCCGCGGGGCCGCGTGCGGCGTCGGTCGCGCTCACGGCCCGATCCTCCTGGCCCCGCTCCGGGCGGCACCGATCCAGTGCCGGTGCATCACGCGAGCGCGGACGGCATCGAGACGGCGACGCAGCACCACGCGGCGCGGCCGGAGCAGTTGTGCCGTCCTCAGGCCCGCGGCGGCGGCCATCGTCACGTCCGCCAGCGTGTCATCGCCGAGGTGGAGGATCTCGGCGGGGGGCACTTTCTCGCTCCGGAGAACGACGTCGAAGAGCGCCCGTGTCCGCTTGGTCGCGTCGTGGTCGGCACTGGTGTAGATGCGCGCGATGGGATGGTCGGGAGCCAGCGCGTTCAGCAGATGCGCGATCGTCTCGCCGCGGTGGTACGTATCGCTCACCGCGATGATCCTGCCCCCGGCCCGCGCCCGGCCCCTCAGCCACGTCATCAACCGGGTGTTCGCGCGCAACTGGGCGCGTTCGACCGTGATCTCGGCCCGATACAGGATATCCGCGGCCCGATCATCGAGACCGAGGACGCGCGTCATCGCGGCGAGCATGTCGGCGAAGCGCACGTCGCCCGAGGGATTGGCCAAGTCGAGCGCCCGGTAGGCCGCTCGCTGCACCTCCAGGCGCGCGGCGTAGATCGCGCCCGGACGGCGCGCCACGCCGTGCTCCGCCGCGAGCAGCTGCGACGCGACGGCCGCGATCTCGTGGAAGCGGCAGCGCTCGGACCGGTGATCGCGCAGGAGCAGCGTGTCGAAGACGTCGCAGGATACGATACGGGCTGCCGTCTCGGGAAGGTGCATGATGGCTAGATCTCTCCCGATCGATTGCGATCGAACCTGATGTCTGCCCGCCGGGCCGCGTCCAGCGGACCCCTTCTGCAATCACGGTGCCGTGACGGCACCGCACTGCGGGCGATGTCCATACGCCAACGAGTATAGCAACAATCTGTCCCATTCGACATCAATGAAGGCGTGATGCTACGGCCATAAGCATTGACGAGGCGGCCGCACTCCTCCGAAAAGGCGGGTTGATCGGCCCGACCGAGGGGGAATCTCCGGAAAAAGGGCCCTTACGGAGCTCGGGGGCGCCCAACAAGACCGCCGTTCGGTGTAGGTCCGGGGAGCAGAGGTACGACCGCTCGCGCTGGGGAGGGGGCGGCGCCGTCGGCCGCGACGGATCGACCGACAGGCTCAACGTGCCTGGATGTCACCTTGATCTCGCGCCTCATGCGGGGCTCAACACGTCCCCAGATCCCCGATTCAGGCCGGAAGGTGACGATCATCGATCGATTCCCGATCACGGAGTGTTGATTTTTGTCTCCGAGCCAACGTGAAGTGCGCAGGGCGTCAGCCATTAAATTAGCAATTGGACTTGGATTTTTGCTGCGACTTCAGGTGTCAATTGTGGATTTCGGCGGGATACCGTGCTAGCGACATCCTGTCGGGCGCTCGAGACCGTGAGATACGGGCGCGCTGAACGACGAGCGTGAAAGACATTTGTCGTGGTCACGGATCCCAAGCTCGCAGTCATCATTACCTGTTACAACTACGAAAATTTTGTCGGTCGAGCAATTCAGAGCGTTGTTGGGCAGGGCAATGACTCTTGTGAGATCGTCGTGATCGACGATGGATCGACGGATGACTCGTGGTCGATTATCCAGCGGTCCGGTGTCGCGGCGTTCCGGATCCCGAACGGGGGTCAGAGGGCGGCTTGCCTGTACGGATTGTCCAAGACCCGGGCTCCGTTTCTGCTGTTTCTCGACGCGGACGACGAGCTTCTGCCGGGTGCTGTCGACCGTATTCTCGCGGAACTCGCTCCGACCGTCGCCAAACTTCAGTTCTGTCTGAGATGCGTCGACTCGACAGGGGCAATCCTGGTGGACCCTTACCCCGCTCTCGACGCGTTCCGTGGGCAGGACGGGACTGTCAACGACATCCTGCGCTCGGGCGTCTACCAGACGCCGCCCACGTCCGGGAATGTTTTCCGCCGCGATGTCTGCGATCTGCTGCATCAATGCGAGTACGACCAAGCTGTCGACGGCGTGATCCTATTGGCCGCACCGTTCATGGGCGAGATCGTCAGCCTTTCCGAGAGTCTCGGGCTCTACCGTGTCCATGGCCGGAATGACTCGGGTCTGGGCCGTGTCCCGCAGGCTGCCACCTTCGAGCGGGACCTCCAGCGCTTCCAGTCGCGGTCGAGGCATCTGCGAAATCTTCTCCGCAATTGGCGTCCCGGAGTCTCGCTCATCGAGCCGGAGAAGACTTACTATTTTCAGTTCCTCGAGTTCTGCACGGCGATTCTTCGAGGCGTCCGGTACGGTGGCAGGCCGTTCCTGGGGTTGATCAGATCTGTCCTGACCGAGCCGCGTTCACTGAAGTGGAGGGTGGCGAACGCGCTCTTCCTAGTCGCGATATTTCTCGCGCCCGCTCGCTGCGCGCAAGCATTGCTCGCCTTCCGCTTCTCGTTCAAGCGCCGACCGAGCCGACAGATCCTGCGCGCCAAGATCGGTGCTGGGCATTGTTGAAAAACAGTAGTGCGCCGGATTTTTCTGTTGCGCCGGCTCGCGTTTCTACACCTAGATGCCTCCGGAGCATGTGGCGGCTCTCCTGTTCGGCCAGGGTCATATCACCCGCCCAATCAGCGCCGCGGCTTGCATGGAGTCCAGCGCAGGCCGGGGCTCGGATCCGATACGAGCGCTCGTAAATCATGCGTATTCTCCATCTGCTGAATCACACGCGCCGACTGAACGGCCATGTCCACGCGGCCGTCGACCTCGCGTGCCAACAGGCGCAGGCCGGACACCGGGTCGCGATTGCCAGTCAGGGTGGGGATTTCGATGCTCTGCTCCGATCCAACGGCGTCGAGTCGATCTTCGCGAGCCACGCGCGCACGCCGGCCCGGATCCTGACGTCGTTCCTCGGATGTGGCGGCGTGCTCCGCCGTTGGCGTCCCGATGTCGTCCACGCCCATATGATGACCAGCGCCGTGCTGGCTTGGCCGACCTGCAAGCTGCTGCGCGTTCCCCTCGTGACGACCGTCCACAATGAGTTCGAGAAGGGTGCCGTCCTCATGGGCCTTGGGACCAGGGTCATCGCTGTGAGCGGCGCGGTCGCCGCGTCGATGCGGAAGCGCGGCATCGCGGCATCGCGCATCGACGTCGTGCTCAACGGGACCATCGGCTCAGCCCGCATGCGCGGTCGGTCGGAGGAGCCGCAGAATCTGGATCATCCCGCCATCGTCTTCGTCGGAGGCCTGCATCCCCGGAAGGGATTGCCCGATCTGTTGCAGGCCTTCGACAAGGCGTTCCCCCACAATCGCGCCATGCGGCTCTACGTCGTCGGCGGCGGTCCTCACCGGGACGCCTACGAGCAGACCGCGCGCACGCTGGCCTGCGCGGATGCCATTACCTTCGCCGGGCCGCGGGACGATCCGTACCGCTGGATGCTGGGCGCCGACATCTTCGTGCTCCCGTCCCACGCCGATCCGGCACCGCTCGTGCTCTCCGAAGCCCGGGAGGCGGGCTGCGCTATCGTCGGCACCGACGTCGACGGGATTCCCGAGCTGCTCGACGGGGGAAGGGCGGGCGTTCTGGTCCCGGCAAACGATCCGGACAAGCTTGCGCAGGCGCTGATCACGCTCACGACCGATCCGGGCGCGCTGGGCGCTTGGAGAGCGAAGAGCCAGATCAACCTGGATCACCTGCGGATCGCACGGGTGGCCGACGAGACCTTGACCGTCTATCGGCGCGCTGCCGGCCTCGCGGGGTGAGGCGCGTCGCGGTGCGCGGAAGCCGGACGCGGCTCCCACAACCCACCGCGGGCGCGGCTCGATCGCAAGCTGACCAAATTAGCTAGATTGATGCCGCCGCCGGATGCTGGTTCAGGACTGCCTTGCAGAGCGTGTGAGGATCGGAATCGCCATGTTGCTCAGATCCGGATCCATGTCGTGACCACGAGGCGCGACGTCGTTCCGGGCCGGTGTGGCGCCGGTCAGTCCTCCGTGGGACACGTTCATGCTCGCCTCTAAGACGCTGCGGGGCGCCGGATGGAGTGTCGCCGCGCGGATCTCCGCGCGCGCGATCGATCTCGGCACGCTGCTCGTCCTCGCACGGATCCTGTCGCCCGCCGATTTCGGCCTGACGGCCATCGCCGCGTCCCTGATCTCGATCGTCGAGATGATCCTCGAGATCCCGCTGGTTCAGGCCCTGTTGCGTCTGCAGAAGATCGAGAAATCGCATCTGGATACCGCATTCACGCTGGGCCTTATCCGGGGCGGGGTCATCGCCGTTCTGATGATGGCCGCCGCTTGGCCGGTCGCCCACATCTACGACGACGTCCGACTGATCCCCATCACGCTCGCGCTCGCGTCGGCCCCGATCGCGCGAAGCCTCTACAGCCCGGCCATGGTACACCTGTTCCGCAAGATCGATTTCCGTGCGTCGTTTCTAGCGGATTTTTCCGGCAAAGTGGCCGCGGCCCTGATCTCGATCGGGTCTCTCTACTTGGGAGCCGGCTACTGGGCCCTGGTGATCAATCCGGCCGCATCCTCGATCCTGCCGACCATCCTGTCCTACGTGCTCGCGCCTTACCGCCCGAGGCTCTCCCTGGCGCGGCTGAGTGCCTTCTCGGCGTTCACAGGCTGGTTCACATCCTCTCAGATCCTCGCTGCCTTCAGTTGGCAGTTCGATCGCATGTTCCTCGGCTACCACGTCGACAAGGCCGTACTCGGCCGCTACGGCGTCGCGAGCGATTTCTCCGTCCTCCCGACCCAGAGCGTCATCGGTCCGGCTATGCGGCCGGTCATGGCCGCGTTCGCGACGATGACCGATGACCGCCTCCGCTTACGGGCCGCCTTCCTGAAGGCGGCTCGACTCACGATGATCATCGCGCTCCCGGCCGGCGTGGGCATTGCACTGACCGCCGACCAGATCGTGAGCGTCATCCTCGGTGCGCAATGGATTTCCGCGGCGCCCTATCTGCGATGGCTGTCGCTGGCCATCATGTTCACGGCCTATTATCAACCGGTCTCGACGCTCTGCCTCGCGATGGACAAGCCGAACGTGATGCTCAAGATCACGCTCCTCGAGTCGGTGGTGAAGGTCTCGAGCATGGCGATAGGATTCTATATCGGCGGCGTGATGATGATGATCTACGCGCGCCTCGTCACGGCCCTGTTTCACTTCCTGATCAGCGCGATCTACGCGCGGCGTCTCGTCGGCGCGGGTGTGGTGAGACAGCTCCGCAATCTCTGGCAGATTGGCCTCTCCTGCACGGTGATGGCGGCGGCCGTTCTCGCACTGCAGACGGTCTTGAGCCGCGCCGATATCGGGTTGATCGGCCTACTGATCGCCACGGTCTTCAGCGGCGCGGCGGCCTACAGCGTGAGCATGCTCCTGCTCGGGTTTCGCCTGCAGACCCTGCGTCCTTGAGGCCGATCTCGAAGTGCTGGCCGACGAATAACGATGAGCGCAGCAGTGTGATCCGTCTGATACATGAGACCGCCTGCGCTGAACTTGAGGCGGACCGCGCTCCGATGTCTCGGTAGGGGGGCGGCCGCGCGGCAGATCTGAGATCTATAAATCTTGGCCAAGCTGGCTGCGTCTGCTACGATTAAATGCGGCTCTCGGGACTCTGTGGTACAGATACCGTGGGCAGATCGCGACGCGCAAATTTGTACTCAAGATTCGGATCTGGTCGAGGAGAATTTGATGCGTCTGCGTCTGCGTCTGCGTCTCGTTGCGGCGGCCTGTGTTTTGCTGTTCGGCAGCCCGCTCGCGCATGCGGTTGCCGACGAGGCCGGTCGATACGTGCTCGGCCCCCAGGATCATCTGACGATCCGCGTCTACGATCTGCGTCGCAACACCGGCGAAGCGTACTCGTGGACGGCACTGAACGGTCAGTTCGTCGTGGCGGCGGACGGAACAGTGTCCATGCCGCTGATCGGCCAGATCAAGGCCGCGGGCGGCACGCCGATCGACCTCGCGAACGCCATCGGTGTCGCGCTGAAGCAGGTCGCCGATCTCGCAGAGAAGCCAGCGGCTTCCGTCGAGGTCGCGACCTACCGTCCATTCTACATCATCGGCGCGGTCCAGCAGCCCGGCAAGTACGAGTATCAACCTGGCTTGACCGTACTGCAGGCCGTGAGCACGGCTCAGGGCCTGATGCGCGGCACTGACCCGCGCGGCATCCAGCGCGACGCGGTCACGTCGCGCGGCGAGTTGCGAAACTTGGCCGCGGAGCGGGTCGCTCTGGCCGCCAAGCTGGCCCGTCTGGAGGCGGAGATCGGGGGCGCGGAGACGATCGCGTTCGGGAGCGATGTCAAAGGCACAGTGGACAAGACGTATGCGGAGCAGGCCGTTCGCGGTGAACAACTCCTGTTCGATACGCGTCGGAACGCGCTGAAGGCCGAGATCAAGGCGATTGAACAGTCGATTATCAGCTTCCAGAATGAAATGAGTACACTCGATAATAAGTCCAAGACGCTGGACCGCCAGATCGAGCTCAGCCGCGGCGAACTCGGCCTCATCAACGATCTGGTCTCGAAAGGACTCACGATTGCGCCGCGGAAGCTCGCTGCCGAGCAGAGTCAGGCCTCGTTCGAGAGCAGCCGGCTCGACGTGCAGGTTGCCATGCTGCGCGCTCAGCAAAGCCTCACACGCGCCGAGCGCGACATGATCGACCTCAAGGCCCGTTTTCGCCGGGAAGCGCTGTCGGAGGCTGCAGATGTCCGTCAGAAGCTCGCGTCGATCGACGAGAAGACGCGCACGGCCGAGCGTCTCTCGGCCGATGCCGAGTCCCAGATGGTCGGCAACACCGATGACGCGTCCGAAACCCTGAGCGCGCGCTACGAGATTACCCGGAAGCAGGGGGTGAAGGCGGGCACATGGCTCGCCTCGGAGGAGGCCGTCGTCGAGCCCGGCGACGTCGTGCGCGTGACGCTCGTGCGTCAGCCGGCCGACAGATCCGGTGAGACGAGGCAGTCTCCGACGCAGCGCCCCGGATCGGCGGACACTCCGGTGAGCCGCGGTCCGGCCGCGTCGGATGGCCCGCACCGGCCGACCGACAGCGCCAAACGCTGAGTTCGCCCGTGCGGGCGCGTCGCATCGATCCGGGCGGCGGTCGGGCACGTTGTCGCTCGACACAGGCCCGGCATGATCGTCTGGCCGGCGATGCGTGGCCTGAGCGCCGATACCGATCCGCCGCCGATCATGCCTGGACCAGCCCGACATGAGCTTCGAACCGATCGGTGCCATCACGGTCGTCGTGGGCCTGTTCTGTCTGCTGTTCGGCCGGGAATCGGTCGTGATCGCGTTCGTGGTCTTCTGCAATCTGGGATCGGCCGCGGCACTTCTGCTGGGCGGCGCCAATGTACAGCCGGCGCATCTCTTCCTCCTGTTCCTGATGATCGCGACACTGTTCCATCGCAACATCTCGACACGGGTTCTGAGTTCGTTCCGCCTGCCTGAACCGGGTTTCTGGCTTCTCTGTCTCACTCTCTACGGGGTGGCGAGCAGCTACATCCTGCCGCGGCTCTTCGCGGGTGAGACCTATATCGTGCCGCTGGGAACGTCGTCACACCTGATCACGAGCGACGGTGTCGTTCCCCTGGGACCAGTATCCAGCAATTTCACGCAGCCGATCTATCTCATCGGTGATCTGGCCTGTTTCAGTATCATCACCGCGTTCGGTTCCACGAGAAACGGGCTCGAGACGCTCGCGAAGGCGCTCATCCTCTACGCGGCCGCCAACATATGCTTCGGCATCATCGACGTGCTGACCGCGGCCACGGGCACTCAGGAAGCCCTGCAATTCATTCGCAACGCTCAGTACACGTTCCACGATGAGGAGAGTGTCGGCAGTATGCGGCGGATCATCGGAGCTTGGCCGGAAGCGTCCGCCTTCGCGGGAATGACACTGGGAAGTTGCGGGTTCACCGGCATGCTCTGGCTCTGCGGCCGCAAGCCCTCGGTCACGGGACCCCTGGCTCTGATTTCGCTGCTGTTCGTGATCCTGTCGACATCCTCGACCGGTCTGGTCGGCGCCGGGGTGGTGATTGCCCTCCTCTACATGATCGCGCTGCTGCGGTGCAGCACGCATCGGCAGGACCGTTTCAGTGCCGGGCTGGTGGTCGCAGGGCCACTGGTGTTCTGCGTCCTCGTGCTTCTGGCCCTCTCCGTCAGCGGAGTAGCAGAGCACGTCTACGATTACGTCGATACGCTTGTCCTGAGCAAAGCCGAGACAAGTTCGGGTGTTCAGCGCTCAGCCTGGAACGCCTACGCTTGGAGGAACTTCGTCGACTCCAACGGCTTGGGCGTCGGCCTCGGGACCAATCGCACGTCGAGCTTTCCCCTCGCCGTGCTGTCGAATGTCGGGATACCCGGCGCCGTCTTCTACGCGCTGTTCCTGGCTTCGGTGTTCGGCTTCCGGCGCGGGGCGCCGCGCACCTACGCGAGCGATATCCGTGCTGCCGGCCGCGTCGCCTGCCTCTGCCTGCTCTCCGGCAGCATCATCGCAGGTCCGACGGTCGATCAGGGCTTGATGTTCTATATCTTCGCTGCCACCGCGTGCGCCTATCCCGCGAGTCAGGCGGTCAGCCGTATCGGTGTTTCCGAGGCCCCGATCGAGCCGGCCGCAGCCGCGATACGGTCGCGGTTCGCTGAACCAGCTTGCCAGTCGGCCCAGAACGCATCACTCGGCACGTGAGGGCGGCCCTGGATGCCGAGGACTCGGCCCGGCGACGGGGCGTTGCTGCCGTCCGACACCGGAGGCTGCTGTTCCGCGCGCCGCTCTGGGCGAAAACCGCGGTCCGCGCCATCGCGCCGCGACAACCGTGCGAGCGGTGCGGAAATGGCCCCGGGGTCCGCAGGGAGCGCTCGAGATATGCTGGGGTGCATCCGTTGCATCGAAGCCATTGATCAAATGGTTCATAGGCATCTGCCGTTTTCATTGTTGACTTTACCCTGCTGAAGGGCTGCCATTGCTGCCTCTGTCAGCCGAATGGCTGGAAGCTCCTGTCTGCCGGTTCAAGGCGTGTTGCAGTTGCGTAGTTCGACCGTCAGGCGATGTTTCGGTCCGCGTGCCATAGTGTATTTACAAAGTCTGCTCAGTTAATGATAGTAGTGACTGGGTTCCGCACGGAGCCTGTGGTATCGATCCGAAAACTCCGATGAGATTCGAGTGTCGGCGATGATCACCGTGCTCCGCGCGGCCGACCATCATGCTCCGGCATCGTCCTCCCTCGCCTGACGCCGTGGCCGATGCAAAGCGAATCATGACCGATTCTTCAGCCTTCGATCGTCATGGGCACTCGGAAGACGAGATTTTCGATGCGATCGTATTAGGGGCCGGTATTACAGGGCTCGTATCAGCATCGATTCTTCACGATCTCGGCTGCCGAAAGATCGCCGTCATCGACGAATTCGAAAATATCGGCGGCAATCATATCGATCGTTCCATCAACGGATACACCTTCGACATTGGAAGTCTAATATTTCAAGACGATTCGCCGCTGCTGAAGTATTTTCCGGAGTTGTTGGAACATTACGTTCCGATCAAGCCGACGTGGGGAAAGCTGACACCCCAGGCGTTGGTCACCTCGTACCCGCTGTCGATCCGGGACGACATCGTCCGGGCCGGTCCATGGGGCATCTTCAGGATCGTGCTGTCGGCCGCTTTCTCGCGCGTGGCGCGGCGCAGAATCGGGAACGCGCGGGAGTTCGCTCGCTACTGGATCGGTGATTATCTGCTCAGAAGGTCCGGCCTCGAGAGCTACATGAAGCGGTTCTTCGGCGTTCCGGCCGACTGGGTCGATCTGGAATTTGCCGAGAAGCGGATGCTCTGGATCAAGGAGCACGCCAGCCCGCGCGTCTTGTTGCGCTATGTCCGCCGGCATCGCGCGCCGGGGCCGACCAACAGGCAGTTGGCGCGACCCCGCGAAGGCTTCAACGCCCTCTACGAAGTGGCCGCCCGGACACTGCGGCAGCGCGGTTCGGTCTTTCATCTGGGCGAGGGGATCGAATCGATCACACGGCGCGAGACGCAATTCGATGTCCGCACCGGTGGCCGCCGTTTGACCGCCCCGCGACTCATCTCGACGATCCCCATTGCGCGGGCGTTGACCCTCTGCGGAGTCCGAGAGGATCCCGGTCTCGCGTCGGTAACGCTGATCAGCCTGTATTTCAGCTTCGACGGGAATCGCGGCTTCGACTGTTCGATCCTCTACAACTTCGCGCATGACGGCGCTTGGAAGCGGCTCACGATGTACTCCGATTTCTACGGTCGTGTGGAAGGGCGCGAGTATTTTGGAGTCGAGGTCATCGCCGGCCACGCGAACGATTCCGTGACGATCGCCGAGCAGGATTTTCGGGCGCATGTCGCCAAGAACGAACTCTTCGCCGGGGATCTGGTTTGCGAAGGCAGCCAAGTGGTGCCCTGTGCCTATCCCATCTACACCGGGCAGGCCCATCAGCGGGTGTCGCGCGCGCTCGCCCAGCTCGCCGACTTCGGGATCGAGTCGTTCGGACGACAGGGCGGTTTCGACTACCAGCCGACGGCCCGTGTTTCGACGCTCAACGCGGCGGCTCACCTGATGCCGACCAGGACATCGGACGCTTAGTCGAGTCGATTCGGCCGGCGGGCGCCGCGCGTCGCCCCCTGAGACCGGGGCCACCCACGCGTCGGTCCTGACCTCGGCGGTTCAGCGAGGAGGCCGGTCCCGCCGGCGCGGCGGCCGTCTCACTGGACCAGATAGGCGCGGCTCGGCTCACGCGGGGGACGAGGGGCCGCCGAGCGCTCGCGCGCGAGGACCCCGTCGACGAAACGGCTGATCTCGTCCGCGAAGCGCCCGACACCGAAGTCGGCTGCGCGGCGGACGAGGCGCTCCGGCTCCACCCCGATCGCCCGACAGCGCTGGACGGCATCGATCAGCGCGTCGACGGATTGCTCGTAGAAGAAGGTGCCGGTCACGCCATCGATGACCGTCTCGGTGACACCGCCCTTGCCGAACGCGACGACCGGCCGTCCGCTCGCCATGGCCTCGACCGGGACGATGCCGAAATCCTCTTCTCCGGGGAAGATCAGGGCTTGGCACCGTGCGTAGTGGTGTTTCAAGACCTCGAAGGGCTGCGGACCGAGGATCTTGATGTGGGGACCGGCCATGCTGCGCAGCTCACGCAGCATCTCGCCGCCGCCGATCACGACGAGCGGCTGCCCCAACCGGTTGAAGGCCTGGATCGCCAGTTCCGGCCGCTTGTAGCGGACCATTTCGCCGACCATCAGATGGTAGTCACCGCGCTGGCCATCCGGAGCGATCTCGAAGGCCGCGGTATCCACGGGCGGGTGGATGACCTTGGCTCGGCGCCGGTAGTAGGTCTCGATGCGTCGCGCGACCGTGTCCGAGTTGGCGATGAACTCGTGGACCCGGCCCGCCGAGACCGCGTCCCAGTTGCGCACGTAATGGGCGACCGGCGGCATCAGCAGGCGCGTGAGCAGCCCCGTCCGCTCGCGATAATCGTGGTACATGTTCCAGACGTACCGCATCGGTGAGTGACAGTAACAGATATGGAGCGCGTCGGATGGCGGAATGATCCCCTTCGCCGGACCCGATTCGCTGCTGATGATCAGATCGTATCCCCGCAGATCGAGCTGCTCGAGGGCCATCGGCATCAGGGGTAGATAGGATTTGTATCGGCTGGTCGCGAACGGCAATCGGCCGATGAACGAGGTCCTGACCCGGTGCGCCCTGATGGTCGGCGACATGGATTGCGGGGCGTAGGCGTGCGTGAAGATGTCGGCTTCCGGATAGAGGTCGCAGAGCGCCTCGACGACCTTCTCGCCGCCGCGCATCCCGATGAGCCAGTAATGGACGATCGCGACTCTCATCGCTCGGATCCCGCTTCCCCGATCGTCGCGCATCTCTCACCGAGGCGCCCGGTGGATGTCCGATCGGTCGCTGGCAGGCAGCTGCTCCACAGGCAAGGGACCATGATTGCGCTATTCTCAGTCTTGATCGGAAACGTGCGCCGTCGGCTGGACCTGTGTGGTTCGAGCCTCGGGAGCCGCGGGGATTGACGACTTTCAGACAGGATCGACGGGTCTCACGCCATCCGCCGCGGATGGACGTTGCAGGCAGGGCTGGCCGACCTGGCGGGTATGCTCCGGGGCCGCATCAGGCTCTGCGCTCCCACCAGTCGGCCGAACAGGCGCAGACCACCCGGCGTGCCGCGCCACCCGGCACTCTGTTCTCTCCCGGCGCGTGCATCATGAGTGGCCCCGATCCGTACTGGCTCCGGCATTGTGGCCGCTCCTGCACGTTGGATGCCGCTTAGCCATCCGCAGGATACTGAGTTCGCCCATCCGGGTCACGCTGCGGAACCCGCCGCCATAGGGATTAGTCCCGCGGCATCGCAATAAGGCCGCGCACGGTCCGTCGCGGCGCGGCCCTATTGCGATGCCATCGATCCGGCACGCGTCTCATCCCGCTGACGGCGTCTGAGGTACTGTATCGGGAGTCCATCCATAGAACGCGCGCCGCACCTTGTCATGATCGCCCTCGGCGCGGAATTGATTTCGCCGCGCCATTCAGCAACATCCCGGCGATCGCCGCCGCAGCGACCTCCCGGAATGCCTGCGGGGGACGTCTGGACCTCGCACCGCGATCCCACGCGGGAGCGTCCCGGTCCGGACCGGTGGCCCGCGCGCGGGAGAAGCACAGGGCTGCAAGTGGCTCAGCTCTCGACCATCAACCGTGGGAACGCGCGGCATTCCTCGGGCTGGACGAACGCAGTGCACAATGATGGATGAGCATCCGGCCAAGGTCGGTGTCTCGCGACATTGCTTGGATTGCGGCATCGAGCCAAATTCGTGGCCGGGTCGAGCGGCAGAGGCCTGGTGCCACTGTGCTTCATCCTGCGAGATCGAAATCTATTCTTACATTCTTGTGCGGAAAATATACTTGCATATAAGGCATGGTTAAGCTTGAAACAGGCGCGATGATTTGATATCCAATCGTTAACAATTGGTTAACCGTTGCTGCGCCTGGCGGCCACCTGCCGTGACGAGGAGCCAGAACATGCTGCGCGACGTCGGCCCACCGCTCCCGCCTGCCTTGCGTGCGCCGCAGTACGGTGTCGAACTGGCGGATCAGGTGGGCGATGCCGCGGAGGCTGTCGCGGAGGCCGTTCTGCCAACGGCGCCGTTCGTGGCGCGCGGTCTGCGGCTGGGCTGGGCGGCCAAGCGCGGGCTCGACATCACGGTGGCGGCCACGGCCCTCTTCCTCTTGCTGCCGTTGCTGATCGTGATCGCCGCTCTCGTGTATGCCGGTGATCGCGAGGCGCCGATCTTCCGCCACATGCGGGTGGGCCGGGACGGTCGCCGCTTCGGCTGCCTGAAGTTCCGCTCCATGGTGACGAACGGCGACGCTGTTCTGGCGGCGCATCTGGCCGCCAACCCTCTGGCCCGGGCCGAGTGGGCGGCGACGCACAAGCTCAGCGACGACCCGCGCGTCACCGCCGTCGGCTACGTGCTGCGCAAGACCTCGCTCGACGAGCTGCCGCAGCTCTGGAATGTGCTGCGCGGCGAGATGAGCTTGGTCGGTCCGCGCCCGATCGTGCCGGCCGAAGTCGCCCGCTACGGGCGGGCATTCCCCACCTGTTTCGCCGTGCCGCCGGGCGTGACGGGGCTGTGGCAGGTCTCGGGCCGCTCCGACACGACCTATGCCGAGCGCGTCGCGCTGGATCTGGACTATGCCACCCGGTGGACCTTGCACCGGGATCTCGCCATCATGCTGCGCACCGTTCCCGCGGTTCTGGCGCAGCGCGGGAGCCGATGAGGCGCGGATGGTCCCCGAGCCGCCCCGCGCCGGGGCGCGGCGTGCTCCGGCCCTGCGCGACGGCGCGGCACGAACCGCGCTCCCAGATCCGGATCGGGGCAGCACTTCGCTGGTCCGACAGATGAGGGCCGGATCGGATTGTGGCGGGTTCCAGCGATGACCGAACAGGACCCGGACCGGCACGAGGATCCGATCTGGTACGATCGGATCGAGGCGGATGAGCCGCCTGGCGTGATCCTCGATGTGCTGGCGCACGTGTTCGTGCCGATCATGGCGGCTCTCGGTGCGGTGAGAGCGCTGTACTGGCTACCGACCCGACTGTGGTGCCGGGCCGCGCGCTCGATCCTGCGCGATCGGACCGCCGCTGCGAAGCGGCTCTGAGTCGAGCGCGGCATCGTCACAGTCGAGCATTCGCCGGGCTCGAGCGGCCTGACGTGATACGTCATCCGCCGATGGCCCGCGACGCGGCCTCCAGCCGTCCGAGCTCCGGTGAGCGTGCGGCCACACAGAACGCGCGTCTGAGCGTCCGCTCACCGCTCACCTCTCGGACACGCGAGCTGGTTATCTCCGGAGCATCCCGAGCTCGGAGCCGCGGCGCCGGTTGTGGGAGCTTCGCCAAGTCGAGATTGACAATATTAACGCTATGAAGTAGCGCTATTGGTCATTCTGAGAATTGACAGACGTGATGGATCCTGAACGGGATCAGATGTCATTTGCCCATATCGAGTGGCGAGTGCTTGTATGAGGTTCTCGGAGGCAGGGGCTGCCATTCGGCGCTGGCACTTTGGCTGGCCGCCGCGCACGCGCAGGATGACCGCCAGCGAGCGCTCCCTCTCGGTCGGTGCCTGCCAAACGTGCGGGGCAAAGGTGGAGATCTCCAACGCATATTGCGTTCCCTGCGCCACAGAATACGCCGACTGCGATGTCGCATATTTTGATCGATGGTTGCTGGTCTTTATCTGGGTCGCCGCAGCTGTAACGCTCTTCGGTGCAATATATTTTATGTCGAGATTCTTCGGTATCGTATCATAAAGATGTTCACGATCCTTCGTCGCTCGGCCTTCGCGTCATCGCCGACGTCGGATTGTAGAACGGTCGGAAGGCTCGCCGATCGGGGCGGAACGGCGCAAGCGGATGTCCCAGGATTCGGTGCGCGCTCCCGCGCCATCGATCCGAGATCTGGGACGTATAGGTCTCTGGTCAGGAGAGGTGGCACGTTCCCGGTCTCGGATGGTGATCGCGTCGATGCGCCGGCTGTCAGGTTCGTGCACGCTCCTGTTCCGCACCCGGGGCCCGGCTCGGCGATCACGGGCTGGCCGGCGCTCGAGCGTCGGTATGCGGTCCGTCCAGCTCGATATCCCGGTGGATGAGAGATCAGAGTACCTCTATCGGGTGATGGACGCTGGCCATTGCTCGGTAGAATGGCTGTGGGACCCACTGTTCAGGGCGCGATCGCGGCTGACGATACAATCGAGCTGGGTCTGAACAGGTTGCGGGTGAGGGTGAGGGCAGGATGCGCGGCTTGGTTTCGACTGCGACGCTCTCCGGAGTGCTGGCGCTTGTCTTCAGCATGCCCGCATCGGCGGCCTCCGATATCACGGTCGCTGCCATCACCACCGGTCGGCTCTATGTTGTCGGGACGACCGATCGCCCGCACACGGCCGTGATTTTGGACAACCGATTCAAAACCGAATCCGATGAGAACAGGAAGTTTCAGTACGAATTGGTGTATCATCCTGCCAATTGTGTGGTTTCCGCCGCAATCGATGGGACGATACACGAAGCGGTTGTCAGCAATTGTGGGCAGCAGGTGGTGCCCGGAACTTGGCTGGACCCGAAGCCCGCGATGACGAGGCCGACTCCTCTGGAGCGGGTGCTCTCCCCGACGGTCGAGGTGCCCTCCACCGTCTTCTGCCCCTCGATTCAGACAGAGCGCTCGCAGGATCCGGCACGCATCGAGCTTGCTGACCGCACGCCGCCGGTCTTCACCGTCGTGACGGGAATGAATTTCTCGCCGCGCTACTGACGCTTGGCGGAAGGTGTGGAGGCGGAGAGGATGGGTGCGGCGCATCGTCGGGATCCTCCGCGGAAGGAGGCCGTAGACGGGCTTCTGCACGGCGTCGGCTGACGGAGCGCGCGGCGAAAGGGATGGCCGCTTCGCGGGCTCGAGGAGCCGCGGTCGTGACCGTCGCGGCGCTTGAGAACGCACCGATGCGCGCCGGTCGATACAGACAACTCGCCGTTCACTCTCGAGCCGCGTCGAAGAGCGACGTCAGCATCCTGAGCAAACGCTCTTCGCGGCGCCGCGTCCGCCCTTCAGGAGCGCCGCCATCGCCGCTTCGCGATTGTACTCCGACATGATCCTCTTGGTGGCGAGGTCCTTATCGAAGCCGGGGATGTTGTCCTTCTGTGTGGCCGAGGCTTCTCCGACGGCGAGACCGTTCGACATGCGCGACAGGCCGGAATAGATCGGCGGCTTCATCAAATTCTCCGGACGGAGACTCTTCCAGCTCATGCGGTTGCGCATCGAGGAATCGAGAACCGCCAGAGGGTTCACGCCGTTATGGCCGATCTGCGCGTCCGTGAGCTTCAGAGTGCCGGGAATGACGACGGGGAGCGGATCGATATCGGGCTCGGCCCGTAGTGCCGCGGCGCCCGCGAGCGGGCCCGTCGACGCGGTTGCCGCAGGCATCGCGGTCGGGGGCGGCAAGGCGCTGTAGGCGGTCGGCATCAGCGGTGCGTGGGAGCACGCGCCTAGAGTCAGCACCACCACAAGCGTCCCGATTCGTCTGAAAGCCATGGCCGCCCTCGCGCTGCGCCGGGCCATTCTAGCCAAGCTTGCACATGACATACCAGTGTTGGGCGGCGCGAGTCCAACCCATATAAACTGGCTACAGCAGTCTCCGAAGTACGCAATGACCAAAAGTAGTATAGGGGCTCAGCGGCCATTCTTGCCGACGGGTCCCAGCGGCGGGCTCGGTCTCGCGACAATTGATTTTCTTTCCTGATATGAACAGCTTCGATTTTCGCGCATCTGAGACAGGTCGAGTTTCGATGAGGTATCTAGCGCGGTAGATTTGTTGATGGAAGCGCGTGGCTACGCTCTCGGTTGTCCCTGTCCTTCATGTGAAGTCGTTTGCGGTGTTCGTGTCGGAAGGTGTCCGTGCCCGCGAGAGCGGGGTTGCGGGCCTCCGGACAGGTGAAGGCCGCACCGATAGATTGAACCCGCCGTCGAAGAGTCTGCGTATATTGGCCCAGTTAGGCACGAGATCGGCACAGTCCGGCCGAGCACGTTCGATCTGTCAGCATTCATGACGCTGCCTGCAGGTCGAACGCCACGCGACACGCAGGTCGGGGGGCGACGCGGGCGGTGCGGGGCGAGCCGCCGACGTCAATTGACCGGGTCGCCCGCCGCGCGAGGGCGCGTCGGGCAGGCAGGGGCCGCGCAGATCCGCACCGCGCTCCGTCGGTCACCGTCCCCGGAACGCGGCGTCCAGCGCGTGCGAGACACGCGCGAGGATCCCGGCGCGGGCGGCGGCGTCGGAGCCGATATGCGGGTCGCGCTGCACGCACGGGGCCGCGTAGGTGAACGGCGTGGCGTCCGGGCCCTCCACGAGGGCGCCGTCCGCCGCCTCGCTGATCGCGCAGGCGCGGACGGTCTGCGCGCCGCGGGCGACCACGGGCTGGGTCGGCCCGGCCGGGTTGTCGAAGACGTGCTGCGCTCCGGGAAAGACGGTCAGGTCGACATCGGCGCCGTCCGCCCTCAGGCGCTCCGCGTAGGCCGCGCAGGTGGCGGCGGGATTGTAGTCGTCGCCGCCGCCACCGAAGATCCGGATCGGCCGATCCGCCACGGCCGTGTCGTCCCGGAAGCGGATCGAGCAGTCCGGGTAGACCGGCAGGTAGAGGGCGGGGATCACGCCGGAGCGGTTCCAGGCGGCGTCGAAGCGCTTGAGGCTGGCATAGAGCGCCGCCTGCCCGCCGCGCGAGAAGCCCATCACGGCGATCCGCCCCGGGTCGACTCGCGGATGCTTCGCCAGCACGCCCAGCGCCCGGTAGATGTCGAGGATCAGGTTCGTGCGCGCCAGGAGGCTCTGGTCGGTGTTGACGCTGGTCAGGCCGCGCCCGGTGAATCCGTCGATGGCGAAGGTCGAGATCCCGCGCGCCGCCAGCGCCCGCTGCCAGAACTCGATGTTGCCGCCCAGGCCCCCGGAGCCGTGCATCAGGATCACGGTCGGCAGGCGCTCGGTCCCTGCCTTGGCGATGCGCAGGATCCCCGCGACCGTGACCGGCTTCGCCCCCTCGGACGTGCCGGTGAGGAACTGCCGGTCGGTCAGCGTCAGGCTCTCGAACGGGTGAACCTCCACGCGGGCGGCGTAGCTGCCGAGATCGGCGACGCCGTCCGCTGCGGGCCCGGCGGAGGCCGCCTGCGTGATGCCGGCCAGCAGACAGGCCGCCAGGAACAGGATCGATCGCCGCATCGGAACGCTCCGCCACCGGGCGGCAGCCTAGCAGCGGTGCGGGCGGCCTGTCGCCGCGCGAGGGGCCGGAACCGGTTTCCTCTCGCCGCCCGATGTCAGGCCCGGGGGGCGAGGGCTACGCGGCCGCGCGGTCGGCCAGGTAGGCGCGCCAGCCGCCGAAGCGCGTGATGTCGGCCGCCCCGTCGAGGCCGGCCGGCTCGACCAGGAAGCCCTTGGGCGCCGTGCCGTCGGCGAGCCGCAGCGTGCCGATGCCGAGCGGTGCCGGGATGGCGGCGACGAAGCGTCCGAACGCGGCGGGCGGCAGGGCCCAGACCTCGGTCTCGATGGCGGCGCCGTCCCCGGCCGCCACCCGGAGCAGCCCCGGGCGCTGCGGCGGGCCGCCCGGCAGGGCGTAGAGGCGATAGTCCCGGGCCGTCGGCACAGCGCGCAGGAAGCGCCCGCCGCAGCCGGCCAGCTCGCGGTTCAGCGGCAGTCCCGAGAGATGCGCCCCGACGACCGCCAGCTCGATCGCGTCCGGTCCGGCCGCGGACGACCCCGGCTCCACGACCGGCACTGGCATCGTGCCCGCGCCGATCCGCGGCGCCGAGGCCGCGTGGAGGCGTGCCCCGAGGGCGGCGAGGAGCCCGTCCGAGCCGCGCGGCGCCAGCAGGGTGATCCCGGCGGGGAAGCCGTCAACGCGGGGCCGGCCCGGCACCGCCAGGGCGCACCAGTCGAGCAGGTTGACGAAGTTGGTGTAGGTGCCGAGCTCGCTGTTCGGCCCGATCGGGTCGGCCGCGACCGCCGCGCAGGTCTGCGGGCGCGGGTAGGTCGGCACGGCGAGGACGTCGATCCGGTCCCAGACCGCGTCCGCGGCCCGGCGCAGCGCCGCGAGGCGGTACAAGCCCGCGAAGGCGTCGGCCGCGCTGTGGCGCTCGGCGGAGGCGATGACCGCCCGCGTCGTCGGGTGGAGGATGTCGGGGCGCGTCTCCATCACCGGGCGGATCGCCGCGTAGCGCTCGGCGACCCACGGGCCGTCGTAGAGCAGGGCCGCGGCGGCGAACATCGGCGCGAGATCGACCGGCGCCGCCGCCCCGGCGAGGGCTTCGAGATCGGCGACCGCCGCCGCGAAGGCCGCCTCCGAGAGCCCGTCGCCGCCGAAGCGGAGGCTCGCCGCGTCCGGGAGCCCGAGGCGCAGGCCCGGCGGGAGGGCGGCGGGGGCGGCCGGCACCGGCAGGGCCCGTGACCAGGGATCGGCGGCATCCGGACCCAGCATGACCCGGAAGGCCGCGTCGGCGTCGGCCACGGTGCCGGCGAAGACCGAGAGCGTGTCGAGGGTCCGGCAGGCCGGCAGCATCCCGCGGCTGGAGATCGCCCCGAGGGAGGGCTTCAGCCCGACGACGTTGTTGAGCGCCGCCGGCACCCGGCCCGACCCCGCCGTGTCGGTGCCGAGCGCGAAGGCGACGATCCCGTGCGCCACCGCCACGGCCGAGCCGCTGCTGGACCCGCCGGGCACGTAGGCCGGATCGATCGCGTTGCGCGGGGCCGGGTAGGGGGTGCGCAGGCCGACGAGCCCGGTGGCGAACTGGTCGAGGTTGGTCTTGCCGATCAGGATCGCGCCGGCCGCGAGGAGACGCGCCACCGCGGGCGCGGTCTCGGCGGGGGTGTGGGCGAAGTCCGGGCAGGCGGCGGTGGTCGGCAGCCCGGCGACGTCGATGTTGTCCTTGACGGCGAACGGCACGCCCCAGAGCGGCATCGCCGCGGGGTCGAAGGGGGGGAGCGCCGCCGCGGCTTCGCGAGCGTCCGCCTCCGGGACGAGCGCCAGGAAGATGCCGGGATCGTCCACCGCGGCGAGCCGCCGGTAGGCCTCGGCCACGACGGCGCGCGGGTCGAGGCCGTCGGCGTAGGCCGCGTGCAGGAGCGGGATGGTCGGGAAGGGGGGCACGGTCATTCCTCGCAGCGAGGCTCAGGATTCGTCGCCGGTGGCGCGGTACCAGTCGAGGATCTCGCCCCCCTGCATGAACACCGCGTCGTCGCGGGCGAGGACGGCGTCGAGCAGCCGTTCCAGCAGGCCGATCCGGTGCGGCACGCCGGTGATGTAGGGGTGGATCGCGAAGCCCATCACCTTGGCGCCGCCGAGGGGGCCGGAGCCGGCGGCCTCGGCGGCGAGCCGGTCGAGATGGGCGAGCGCCCGCTCCACGAACTCGTCGGCCCGGTGATGCTGGATGGCCAGCAGCGGGATGTCGTTGAGCTCGACGGAGTAGGGGAGGGCGACGAGGTCGCCGGTGCGCGTCGCCACCCGGCAGGGGCGGTCGTCGACCACGAAGTCGCCGACGTACTCGAGGCCGGCCGCGCGCAGGTGGTCGGGCGTGTCGAGGGTCTCGGTGAGGCCCGGCCCCAGCCAGCCGCGCGGCGGGCGCCCCGTGGTCGCGGTGATCGCCGCGACGGTGCGGGCGATCATCGCCGGCTGGTCCGCGACCCTGTGGGTCGGGACCTGGTGGAAGCCGTGGGCCATGAACTCCCAGCCGGCCGCGTGGGCGGCCTCGGCCACGCGGGGATAGGCCGTGCAGACCGAGCCGTTGATCGACAGCGTCGGGCGGATTCCGCGGCTGGCGAAGGCCTCGAGGAAGCGCCAGAAGCCGACCCGCATCCCGTACTCGTGCCACGCCCAGTTGGGGATATCCGGGAGCAGGCTCGCGGCGGTCGGCGGCACCAGGATCTGGCGCGGCATCGGGTTGTCGATCAGCCAGTGCTCGACGTTGACCACCGGCCAGACCGCCACGTGCTTGCCGCCCGGCAAGGTCAGGCGCGGCCGGTCCACGGCGGCGCGGTAGGCGAGGCGGTTCTCGGGCCGGCGGGGATCGTCGGGGGACGTCTCCATCAGGCGGCGGCCCGCGGGGCGTGGTGGCTGTGGAGCTGCGCGGCCAGCATCCGGCGCAGGTCGTTGAAGGCCGGGCTCGACACGTCGCGCCGCCGCGGCAGCTCGACCGGGTGGATCGCCTCGATCCGGCCGGGGCCGGGCGACATCATCACGATGCGGTCCGCGAGGAAGATCGCTTCCTCGATGGCGTGGGTGACGAACAGGATCGTCAGCCCCGTCCGTGACCACAGGTCGAGCAGCTCGTCCTGCAGCCGCTCGCGGGTCATGGCGTCGAGCGCCCCGAAGGGCTCGTCCATCAGCACCACCTCGGCCTCGTTGGCGAGCACCCGGGCGATGGCAACGCGCTGCTTCATCCCGCCCGAGAGCTGGTGCGGGTAGGCGTCGGCGAAGGCCTGGAGGCCGACCAGGGCGATGTAGCGCTCGGCGGTGTCGCGCACCTCGGCGGCGGGCCGCCCGCGGGCCTTCGGGCCGAAGCCGATATTGTCGCGCACGGTGAGCCACGGGAACAGGCCGTAATCCTGGAAGACCATGCCGCGGCTCGGTCCCGGCCCGGCGATCGGCTTGCCCCACATCAGGGCCTGCCCGGCGGTCGGGGCCTCGAAGCCGGCGGCGACCCGCAGCAGCGTCGACTTCCCGCAGCCCGAGGCGCCGAGCAGGCAGACGAACTCGCCGCGGGACACTGTGAGGTTCGCCTCGCGCAGGGCCTCGGTCCGGCGGCCGCCCGCCGCGTAGGTCTTGGAGACCGCCCGCATGTCGAGGATCGGGATCGTCGGATCAGCCATGATTGGGGCTCCAGGCGAGCAGCCGGCGGCCGAGCTGCATGACCAGCCAGTCGGAGACGAAGCCCGCGACGCCGATCACCGCCATGCCGCAGATCACGATCTCGGTGCGCGAGAGCTGGCGCGCCTCCATGATGATCGCGCCGAGGCCGGTCTGGACCCCGGTCATCTCGCCGACCACGATCACCACCCAGGCGAAGCCGAGGCCGAGCCGCAGGCCGGTGAAGATCGACGGCAGGGCCGCGGGCAGCACCACGCGGACGAACTGCGCCGGCCCGGTGCAGCCCAGCATCGCGGCCGCCTCGAACAGGCGGGGTTCCACCGAGCGGACCCCGAACACGGTGTTGACCAGGATCGGGTAGAATGCCCCGAGGAACACGAGGAAGAACGCCGAGCGGGGTCCCAGGCCGAACAAGATCATCGCCAAGGGCAGCCACGCGGTGACCGGAACCGGCCGCAGCACCTGCAGGACGGGGTCGAGCAGCGCCCGGATCAGGGGCACGCGGCCGATCAGCAGGCCGAGCGGCAGGGCGGCGGCGGCCGCCAGCGCGAAGCCGCCGTAGACCCGGCTCAGCGACGCCGCGAGATGGGTCCAGAGCGTGCCGCTGAACGCGTCGTCGTTGACGCCGCCGACCGCGAGATCCCGCATCTCGGCCCAGACCTCCGCGGGGGGCGGGATCAGGCTGTAGGGCCGGCCAGCGGTGGTGACCTGCCAGACCGCGACGAGCGCGGCCGGCACCACGCAGGCGAGCGCCAGCCGGCGCAGGTGGGCGAGCCCGGGCCCGGATCCGGCCCGGCGGGCGGGCGCCGGCGTCACCGCCGGCAGGGCGCCGGCCTCGATGCCGGTGCTCACGCCCGCCCCAGCGCGTCGACGAAGCGGGTGTCGATGAAGCCGGGCTCCGGCAGCCGCTTGATCTGCTTGAGCGCGAGCATGTGCTGCGCGTAGGCGTCGGCCTGCCGGATCTCGTTCGGCCCGAGGCGCCAGGTCAGCTCGACGTTCGGGGCCGAGAGCTCGAGCGCCTCGCGCTTCTGCCCGAGCTTCGCCACCGCCATGGCGATCATCGCGTCGCGGTCGCCGGCCGCGAAGTCCGTCGCCTTGCGGTGGATCTCCAGCATGGTCCGGACGAGGTCCGGCCGCTCGGCCAGCGTGTCGCGGTGGGCGCCGAACACCATGTTCAGCGCGCCCATCTCGGTGCCGTAGGGGTACTCGACGAGCTGGCCGACGCCCGAGGCGAGGCTGACGCCGGGGCCCGGCTCGGCGCCGACATAGGCGTCGACGTCGCCGCGGGCGAGGGCGATGTGCATCTCCGAGAAGGAGACGCGCACGGGGGTGATGTCCTTCACCGAGAGCCCCTCCATGCGCATCCGCTCCAGGACGAAGACCTCCTGGGTGCTGCCGGGCCAGATCGCGACGCGCTTGCCGCGCAGGTCCTTGATGGCGCGGATGTCGGAGCCCTTCTTGGCGATCACCGCCATCCCGCGGTTGCAGGTGGAGGCGATGACCACGAGCGGCTCGCCGGCGGCCGCGCCCAGCGTCGCGGCGGCGATGCCGAACGTGCCGAAATCCACCGACTTGGTGACCACCGCATTCTTGCATTCGGTGGGACTCTCGAAGGGCACGACCTCTACCTTCACGCCCGCGGGGGTGAAGCGCTCATAGAAGCTCGGCGCGATCGAGTGGATCAGCTTGAGCGAGCCCATCCGGATCGTGACGGGCGCGCCCTGGGCGCGGGCCCGGGCCAGGGGTCCGAGGGCGAGGCCGGCCCCGAGACCGGCCAGGAGGGTGCGGCGGCGGATCATCGAACGGCTCCTGAAGGGTCCCGATGTGCCGACGCTACGGGCACCACCTGTTGCGAGGAAGTGCTATTTTCTGAGCGTGCCGTTGCCATACGCGCAACAGACGGGCAGGGTGCGGGCGTGAAGCACCTGCGCACCGTCACCTACGTCGCCGAGGTCGCCCGCGCCGGTTCGATCCGGCGCGCCGCGGAGCGCTTGAACCTCACGCCCTCGGCCCTGACCCGGCAGATTCAGGATCTCGAGTACGAGCTCGGGACGCCGATCTTCGAGCGCCTCCCGCAGGGGATGCGGCTCAACGCGGCCGGCGAGCTCTTCGCCCGGCACATCCGCGACCAGGCGGCCGATCTCGACCGGGTCCGCTCGCAGATCGCCGACCTGTCGGGCGTGCGGCGGGGGCACGTGGCGCTCGCCTGCAGCCAAGCCTTCGTCACCCAGGTGGTGCCCGAGGAGGTCGAGGCCTACCGTGCCCGCTTTCCGCAGGTCGGCTTCACCGTGCAGGTCCGCGACCACGCCCAGGCGGTCACCGCCCTGGCGGCTTTCGAGGCCGACCTCGCCCTGATCCTGCAGCCGCCGCCCTCGGCGGAGCTGCACCCGCTCTATTCCGGCCACCAGACCCTGTGCGCGCTGATGCGCCGGGGCCACGCGCTGGCGGCGGAGAACGGGCCGGTGCGGCTGCGCGATTGTCTCGCGCACGCCCTGGCGCTGCCCGACCGATCGCTCGCCATCCGCCACCACATCGAGCACGCGCTGGCCCGGCGGGGCGTCGAGCTGCGGCCGGTCGTGGAGTCGGGCTCGCTTGAGTTCCTGCGCAACCTCACCCTGCGGGAGGACGTGGTCAGCCTGCAGGTGCCCAGCGGCATCCCGGAGGACCCGCGCCTGCACAGCCGGCCGATCGACACCCGCGACCTCACCCCGATGACGCTGGTCCTGGCGCAGCTGCGCGGGCGCTCGCTCTCGGTGGCCGCCGCCAAGTTCGCCGATCAGCTCGTCGTCCGGCTGAACCGGGAAGGGGCCTGACCGGGAAGAGGCCTCACCGGGACGGGGCCTGACCGGCGCCCCGCTCAGGCGGGCAGGCCGGCTTCGGCCAGCGCCGCGGCGTATCGCTGCCCCAGGGCGGCGACCGGGAAGGGGATCCGCGCCAGGAAGCCCGAGACCGTCAATCCGGGCTCGATCGACAGGAGCTCGGCGACCGCCTGCCGGGCGCGCTCCGACTGGCCGAGCCCGACATGGGCCACGGCGAGCGCCCGCAGGGCGACGGCGAAGCGCCGGTTCTGCGCCAGCGCCCGCTCGGCCCACCGGATCGCCTCGGGATAGTCGGCCTCGCTGACCGCCGCGACCGCCATCACGCCCGACATCAGCCAGCCGCGCGGATCCCGCGGGTTGAGCTGCAGCGCCCGCTCGACCATGGCGCGTCCCGCCTCCGCGCGGCCGCACATGGTCTCGATCCAGCCCGCGAGGGTGAGCGCCAGGGCGGAGTTCGGGTTGACGAGCAGCGCGCGGCCGAACAGGTCGCGCGCCCGGCCCCGCCCGGTCTCCGACATGTTCCAGACCGCGAAGGCCGCCATCCACAGCACCTGCGCGTCCCCGGGCGCGCGCTCGACCGCGCCCCAGGCCAGCCGCACGGCCGCCGCGCGCTCCGCCTCGCCCTGCGCGATCCAGCCCTGGAAATGGCACTGCGCCCGGCAATAGGCCGCCGCGGCCATCGCCGGTGCGTAGCCCGGGTCGAGTGCCAGGGCCTCGTCCAGGTGATCGAGCGCCGCCGCCATGCCGGCGGCGGTGAAGTCGGCGAGCCGGGCATTGGCCCGGAGCAGCCGGTCGTAGGCGTCCGGATGGGCCGGCGCGTCGCGGCCGAGCCGGCCGATCTCCGCCAGCTGGAGGGTGGGCTCGATCGCGGCGGCGGCGCGCGCGGCGACGCGCTCCTGCAGGGCGAAGACGTCGTCGAGCCCGCCGTCGAAGCTGTCGGCCCAGAGATGGGCGCCGGTCCCGGCATCGACCAGCTGGCCGGTGATCCGCAGGCGCGACCCGCCGCGGCGCACGCTGCCGGCGACCACGTAGCCGACGCCGAGCTCCTGCCCGACCCGGCGCACGTCGATCGCCGCGCCGCGGTAGGTGAAGGTCGAGTTGCGCGCGATCACGAACAGGCCGCTGACGCGGGACAGCGCCGTGATGATCTCCTCGGTGATCCCGTCGGCGAAGTAGGCCTGATCCGGATCCGCGCTCATGTTGGTGAAGGGCAGGACCGCCACCTCGGGCAGGCGCGGCCCGGTGCGCCACGTGACGCCCGGCTCCGCCGCGTCTTCCGGAGCGATCCCGGGCGAGACCTCCGATGCGGCCTCGCGCACGGCGCCGACGAAGCGCACGCCCTTGCGCGGGAGCGTCCGGATCCAGCGCTGCTCGGTTCCCGTGTCGCCGATCGCCGTCCGGGCCGCGTTGATCCGGCTGCCGAGGGTCGCCTCGGAGACGATGCGCCCATTCCAGACCGCCTCCAGCAGGTCGTCGCGGCTGACCACCCTGTCGCGCCGCTCGATGAGCACCCGCAGGAGGTCGAAGACCTGCGGCTCGACGGCGATCTCGGCGCCGTCCCGGCTCAGCTCGCGCCGGGCGGCATCGAGGGTGAAGGGTCCGAACCGGTAGATCACGGGGCGTTCCTGGGCGGGGCCATGTCCGCGTTCCGCACCCTGCTCACCGAACCGGTGTCCGCGGCGGAGGGCGCTCTAGCACGGGCCCGGGCGGGCATAAATCATGGGCCTCTGAAGGTGTCCTCAAGGCCCTCTCAAAGCGCGGTGTCGAGCATCGGAATAGGTTTCGCTCCATCGAAGACTTTCCGACGAGGGAGCCGTCCATGGCCCGCGAGACCGATCCCGACACATCCGCCTGGAGCCGCCGCCGCCTCCTGAAGAGCGCTGTGGCCACCGCCGCCCTCGCCGAGCTCGGCCTCGGCGGGACCGCGCGGGCGCAGGGTGCCCCGGCCCCCGGCGCCCCGGTCCCCGGCGCCCTGGTCCCCGGCGCCATGCCGGGCGTCCTGAAGCAGGTCGAGGCCGGCGTGCTCGACGTCGGCTACGTCGAGGCCGGTCCCGCCGACGGGCCGGCGGTCATCCTGCTTCACGGCTGGCCCTACGACATCCACGCCTTCGCGGAGGTCGTGCCGATCCTCGCGGCGGCCGGGCACCGGGTGATCGTGCCGTACCTGCGCGGCTACGGCACCACCCGCTTCCTGGCGTCGGACACGGTCCGGAACGGCGAGCAGGCGGCACTCGCGGTGGACGTCATCGCCCTGATGGACGCCCTGAAGATCCCCCAGGCCGTCCTGGGCGGCTTCGACTGGGGCGCGCGGACGGCCGACATCGTCGCGGCGCTGTGGCCGGAGCGGTGCCGGGCGCTGGTGGCGGTCAGCGGCTACCTGATCGGCAACCAGGAGGCCGGCAAGAAGCCGCTGCCGCCGCGGGCCGAGCTGTCCTGGTGGTACCAGTTCTACTTCGCCACCAGCCGGGGGCGGGCCGGCTACGAGGCCTACCGCGCCGACTTCGCCAAGCTGATCTGGCAGACCGCCTCGCCGCGCTGGCGCTTCGACGACGCCACCTTCGCGCGGAGCGCCCCGGCCCTCGACAACCCGGATCACGTCAGCATCGTCATCCACAATTACCGCTGGCGGATGGGCCTCGCCGAGGGCGAGCGCCGGTACGACGCGCTGGAGAACCGCCTCGCACAGGCGCCCACGATCGGCGTGCCGACCATCACCCTGGAGGGCGACGCGAACGGCGCCCCGCATCCGGACCCCGCCAGCTACGCGGCCAAGTTCACCGGGCGCTACGCGCACCGGCTGATCACCGGTGGGATCGGCCACAACCTCCCGCAGGAGGCCCCGCGCGCCTTCGCGCAGTCCGTGATCGACGCGGCAGCGGCCTGACCGCGCCGGCGCGGCCGGATCATCCCCGGACACACGATCATCCCGAGACGATGACGGAGGTTGCCATGCGGTTCCTGGCTGTCGCGCTGCCGGCCCTGCTCGCTGCCGGCCTGCTCGCTGCAGGCCCATTCTTGGTCGGCTCCGCGGTGCGCGCCGTGGATCCCGGGACTGCCCCGGCGGCCTCGCCGATCTACGGCGTCACCGTCCCGGACGGGTACCGCGACTGGCAGCTCGTCGGCGTCGCGCAGGAGACCGGGGCCCTCGACGAGCTGCGCGCCGTGGTCGGCAACGCGCGGGCGCTGGACGCCTACCGGTCCGGCACCCTGCCGTTCCCGGACGGGACGGTGCTGGTGAAGCGCGCCTGGACTCGGGTGCCGTCCGCGGAGTTCGCCCCGGCCTTCGTGCCCGGCGGCGCCACGACGGTCCAGGTCATGGTGAAGGATTCGCGGCGCTACGCGGCGACGGGGGGCTGGGGGTTCGGGCGCTTCGTCGACGGCAAGCCCGCGGACGCGGCCCAGCACGAGACCTGCTTCGCCTGCCACAGCGCGAATGTCCGGGACCACGACTACGTGTTCACGCGGCTCGCGCCCTGAGGCCGGCCGCCGCCCGGACGGTCGCCACGACGCCCCTGTCAGCGCGCGGCTTCCCTCAACGTCCGCTCGATGCCGCACCTTGCGTCTCCCGTCAGCCGGCGCCTACACCTTTGCCGGCTCAAGCTCGGCCCGGACCGGGCGGGACATGACGGCGCCGGCCCGAGGCACGGCCCCGCAGGGAGGATAGCGCGTGACGATCGCCCGATACGGCGCAGCCCTGGCGCTGCTCTGCGGCTTCGGTTCCCTGTCGCCCCTCAGGGCCGACGAGTGTCCCAACCGCGGCCAACTCGACGACGCCTACTGCGACGCCAACAAGGACCTCGTCGCCGACGTCCCGGCCAAGACCCGCGACCCGAGCGTGATCGTCTTCGCCTACACGCCGGTGGAGGATCCCGCGGTCTACGAGAACTCGTTCAAGCCGTTCACGACCTACCTGAGCCAGTGCACGGGCAAGCGCGTCGTCTACTACCCGGTCCAGTCGAACTCCGCCGAGATCGAGGCGATGCGCTCCGGCCGGCTCACGGTGGCGGGCTTCTCGACCGGGCCCCTCGGCTTCGCGGTGAACATGGCCGGCGCGATCCCGTTCGCCGCCAAGGGCACCGAGAAGGGCGCCGAGGGCTACAACCTGATCGTCGTGGTGAAGGCGAGCAGCCCCTACAAGACGCTGGCCGATCTCAAGGGCAAGCGCGTGGCCCACACGGCGCCGTCGTCGAATTCCGGCAACCTCGCGCCCAAGGCGCTCTTCCCCGAGCAGGGGCTGAAGCCCGGCGAGGACTACAAGCTCATCTACTCGGGCGGCCACGACAAGTCGGCGCTGGGCGTCGGCACCGGCGACTACGACGCCGCCCCGGTGGCCTCCGACGTGTTCTACCGGATGGTCGCCCGCGGCACGATCAAGGGCGACGATTACCGGGTGATCTACACGAGCGAGAAGTTCCCGACCTCGGGCTTCGCCTACGCCCACGATCTCAAGCCGGAACTCGCCGAGAAGCTGAAGCAGTGCTTCTACGACTTCCGCTTCCCGCCCGACATGGTGAAGGATTTCGAGGGCGACGACCGGTTCGCGCCGATCACCTACCTCAAGGACTGGGCGATCGTCCGCAAGGTCGCGGAGGAATCGGGCACGCCGTACAACAAGGTCGCCTACGAGCGCGAAGCCGCCCGCGAGGCCGAGGCGGCGCGCAAGAAGGCCGCGGGCGCGCCCAAGCCGTGACTCAGGCCGTGACTCAGGCCGTGACGCAGGCCGTGACGGCGGGGAGCGCGGCGCGCGCGGTGGCGGCCGGACCCGAGGGCGATCCCCGGGCGGAGGATCCGCGCGCGCTGGTGATCCGCGGGCTGACCAAGGCGTACCGGGCCGGGCAGCCGGTCCTGAAGGGCATCGACCTCGTGGTGCCCGGCACCGGGCTCACGGCGATCATCGGGCCGTCCGGCACCGGCAAGAGCACCCTGATCCGCTGCATCAACCGGCTGGTCCAGCCGACCTCGGGGGAGATCCTGTTCCGGGGCGAGGACCTCGCCCGGCTCTCCGGTCCCGCCCTGCGCCGGGCGCGGCGCCGGATCGGGATGGTGTTCCAGGAGTACAACTTGGTCGAGCGCCTCTCGGTGATGGAGAACCTGCTCTGCGGCCGCCTCGGCTACGTGCCGGCCTGGCGCGCGTGGCTGCGGCGCTTCCCCGAGGCCGACATCGCCCGCGCCTTCGACCTCCTCGACGCGGTCGGCCTGTCGGGCTTCGCCACCCGCCGGGCCGACGCCCTGTCGGGCGGGCAGCGCCAGCGCGTCGGCATCGCCCGGGCGATCATGCAGGAGCCCGAGATCGTGCTCGCCGACGAGCCGACCTCGTCCCTCGACCCGAAGAGCTCCGTCGAGATCATGGAGATCCTGTCCCGGCTCGCGGCCGAGCGCGGCGTGCCGGTGGTGGTCAACATCCACAACGTGGCGCTCGCCCAGCGCTTCGCCGCGCGGATCGTCGGCATGTCGGGCGGACACGTGGTCTATGACGGTCCGCCGGACCGGCTGAGCGAGGCCGACCTGCGCGGCATCTACGGCGGCGAGAACTGGCTCGAATGAGCGCGCCCGCCCGCCCGGCCTCCCAGGACGCTTCCCCCGACGCCGCCGGCCGCGTCGCGTTCCGGCCCAACTGGACCGCCCGCGCCGGCTGGGCGCTCCTCGCCGTCTACGCGGTCTACGCGGCGACCCAGCTCGGCTTCTCGCCCGAGCGCTTCGCCGGCGGCCTCGCCCACGGGCGGCAATTCCTGGCCCGGATGTTCCCGCCGAACTTCTCCCGCTGGGAGCTGATCCAGTCGGGGATCCTCGAGAGCCTGCAGATCGCCGTGATCGCCACGGTGGTCGGCATCGCGGTCGCCCTGCCGATCGGATTCCTGGCGGCCCGCAACCTGATGCCGCCCTGGGTGACGTGGCCGACCCGTATCCTGATCGCGCTCTGCCGGTCGTTCCACCCGATCATCGTGGCGATCCTGTTCGTGAAGGCGATCGGCTTCGGGGCGCTCGCCGGCGTCATGGCGCTGATCGTCGCCTCGGTGGGCTTCATCGCCAAGCTGTTCGCCGAGGCGATCGAGGAGATCTCCCTGAAGCAGGTCGAGGCCGTGCGGGCGACCGGGGCCGGCTTCCTGTCGACCCTGATCATGGGCGTGCAGCCGCAGGTGCTGCCGCGCTTCATCGGCTTCGCCACCTACCAGCTCGATTCCAACCTGCGGAACTCGACCATGGTGGGCATCGTCGGCGGCGGCGGCATCGGCGCGACGCTGTTCACCGCCTACCAGCGCTTCGACTTCGACGTGGTGCTGGCGATCCTGATCGTCATCGTCGCCCTGATCATGGTGGCCGAGATCGTCTCCGGCTGGGCCCGCAAGGTGTTCCAGTGAGCGTCGCCCTCGCGTCCGCTCCCGCCGGCCCGCGCCGCTGGCAGCGCTTCCCCCTGTGGAAGCGGCTGGCGCGGCTCGCCTTCACGCTGTGCGCGGTGGCGGCCTTCGTGGCGAGCCTGCGCACCATCGAGGTGATCCCGGAATTCCTCTACGACGCGCCCAACCAGCTGGCCGACCTGTTCGGACGGATGTGGCCGATGGATGCCGGCTATGTCGGGCCGACCCTGCGGGCGCTGGTGGAGACGCTCCACATCGCGACGCTCGGCACCCTGATCGCCATCGTGATCGCGGTGCCGATCGGGCTGATGGCGGCCCGCAACGTCACGCCCAACCGCGCGCTGAACCTCTTCGCCAAGTTCGTGTTCGTGACCTCGCGCTCGGTGAACTCCCTGGTCTGGGCGCTGCTGTTCGTGGCGGTGTTCGGCCCGGGGCCGCTGGCCGGGACCCTGGCGATCGCGCTCCGCTCCGTCGGCTTCACCGGCAAGCTGTTCGCCGAGGCGCTGGAGGAGGCCAATCGCGGCTCGATCGAGGCCCTGCAGGCCGCGGGTGCCGGCCGGATGTCGACTTTGCTGCTCGGCTACTGGCCGCAGGTGAAGCCGGCCTTCTGGTCGATCGCGCTGTTCCGCTGGGACATCAACATCCGCGAATCCGCCGTGCTGGGGCTGGTCGGCGCGGGCGGCATCGGCGTCGCGCTCGATACCGCCCTGAACCTGCTCTACTGGGACCAGGTCGCCGTGGTGCTCGCCGCGATCTTCGGCGTCGTCATCCTGGCCGAGATCGTCGTGACGGCGCTCCGCGCCCGGACGCTCTGAGCCGCCGCCCCGTCAGCGACCCAGCGACATGCCGAGCGGCGGCTCGACCTCCGGCGGCAGCGGCGAGACGTAGCCCGCCGCGCCGACCCGGCGGGCGAGATCCGCCTTGGCGGCGTCGCGCAGGGCCGCGTCGGTCACCGCCCGGGCCCCGGTGGCGGCCATCGCCTTGGCGACCTGCACCATCGCCTTGTGGGCCGCCGGGGTCTTGCCCTGCGCCACCACCTGCCAGGTGTGGAACGGCGTGCCGATCGCCACCGTGGGCGCGTGGGCCTGGACGGTCGGCACCACCCAGCTGACGTCGCCGACGTCGGTGGACCCCACCGCCGGGTTGCGCGGCGCGTCGAGCGGAACGAGGAAGTCGGCGAGCGGCGCCTCGGTGCGCGGCATCCCCACGGCGCGGAACACGGCGTCGATGTCGCCGTCGGTGAGCGTCGCCCGGATCCGGCCGGCGAAGTCCCGGTCGGCCTCGTCGAAATGCGGCGGCCCGAGCTCCTCCATGACGCCGTGCAGCGCCCGCTCCAGGGGGTCGTTGCCCAGCAGGTTCGACACCGCGCTGACGATCCGCACCGCGACGGCGGTCTCGGTCATCAGGGCGGCGCCCTGCGCGATCTTCTTCACCCGCTCGACCAGCGCCAGCATGCCGGGCAGGTCGCGGGCCCGGATCGAGTAGCGCACCGTCGCGCCGGCCTGGACGACGTTCGGCGCGATGCCGCCGGCGTCGAGATAGGCGTAGTGGACCCGCGCGTCGGACGGCATGTGCTCGCGCATGTAGTTCACGCCGACGCTCATGAGCTCGACGGCGTCGAGCGCCGAGCGCCCGAGATGGGGCGCGGCCGCCGCGTGGGCGGTGCGGCCGGTGAAGACGAAGTCGGCCCGGGTGTTGGCGAGCGCCACCGGCGGCGCCACCTCCCAGAAGCTGCCCGGATGCCAGGTGATCGCGATGTCGGCATCCGCGAAAGCGCCGGCGCGGACCATGAAGGCCTTGGCGGCGCCGCCTTCCTCCGCCGGGCAGCCGTAGTAGCGCACGCGGCCGGGGGTGCCGGTCTCGGCGAGCCAGTCCTTCAGGGCGGTGGCGGCGAGCAGCGCCGCCGAGCCGAGGAGGTTGTGCCCGCAGCCGTGGCCGTGCCCGCCCGCCTCCACAGGCCGGTGCTCGGCGACGCCGGCCTCCTGCGACAGGCCCGGCAGGGCGTCGTACTCGCCGAGGAACGCGATGACCGGCCCGCCGTCCCCGGCCTCGCCCATCACGGCGGTGGGGATGCCGGCGACCGCCTCGGTGACCCGGAAGCCCTGGTGGCGCAGCTCGGCGACGTGCTCGGCGCAGGAGCGCTCTTCCGTGTAGCAGACCTCCGGCATGCCCCAGACCCGCTCGGACAGGGCGATCAGCCGTTCCGACTGCGCGTCGACGTGGCGCCACACGGCGTTGCGGTTGTCCATCGGGTCCACTCCGGGAAAGCTGCGCATCGAGGTCGCGCCACCATAGCGGCCTCCGCGCCGTCATCGCGAGCGCAGCGAAGCGACCCAGGGTTGCGCGCCCCCGGGAAGCGTGGCGCCGCCGGCTCGCTTCGCTCCGCTCGCGAGGACGGATGCGGCGCGAGCCCTGCTGCTGCCTGACCGCATGCACCGCCCAGGCCATGCTCCTGCCCGAACCAAGCGTCCGTCAACACGTTCCGATTGAACCGTCACTGGCCCGCCCCTTGCCAAGGCCGCTGCCGGAATGTTGCTGTGCCTGTCACGGCGGTAAACGGGAAAGCGTACATGGACGAGCGGGATCTGCGCGGCCTCATCGGGCAGGTGAAGGACGGCCGCCTGTCGCGGCGCGCCTTCGTGCAGCGGATGGTGGCTGTCGGCCTCACCGCGCCCATGGCCGGTCTGATGCTGGCCGGGAACGGGGTCGCGATGGCGGCCGATATCCGGGCCGGCTACAAGCCGACCAAGGCCGGCGGCGGCGGCGCGCTCAAGCTGCTCTGGTGGCAGGCGCCGACGCTGATCAACCCGCATTTCGCCGTCGGCACCAAGGACCAGGACGCCTCGCGGATCTTCTACGAGCCGCTCGCCGCCTGGGATGCGGACGGCAACCTCGTGCCGGTGCTCGCCGCCTCGATCCCCTCGAAGGAGAACGGGGCGCTCGCCGCCGACGGCCGCTCGGTGGTCTGGACGCTCAAGCCCGGCGTGAAGTGGCACGACGGCAAGCCGCTCACCGCCGACGACCTCGTCTTCACCTGGGAATACGCCCGCGACCCCGCCACCGCGGCGGTGACGGCCGGCTCCTACAAGGATTGCAAGGTCGAGAAGGTCGACGACCTCAGCGTCCGGGTCCTGTTCGACAAGCCGACGCCCTACTGGTGCGACGCTTACGTTGGCATCGTCGGGATGGTGCTGCCGAAGCACCTCTTCGGACCCTACAGCGGCGCCAAGTCCCGGGACGCGCCGCAGAACCTCGCCCCCGTGGGCACCGGCCCGTACCGGTTCGTGGAGTTCCGGCCCGGCGACATCGTCCGCGGCGAGCGCAATCCCGACTACCACCTGCCGAACCGGCCGTATTTCGACACGGTCGAGATGAAGGGCGGCGGCGACGCGGTCTCGGCCGCCCGCGCGGTGCTCCAGACCGGCGAGTACGACTACGCCTGGAACATGCTGATCGAGGACGAGGTGCTCAAGCGCCTGGAGACCGGCGGCAAGGGCCGGGTCGACGTCGTCTACGGCGGCAAGCTGGAGTTCCTGCTCCTCAACGCCGCCGACCCGAACGTCGAGGTCGACGGCGAGCGCGCCTCGATCACCACCAAGCACCCCGCCTTCTCCGACCCGAGGGTGTGCCAGGCGATGAACCTCTTGGTCGACCGCAAGTCGATCCAGACCTACATCTACGGCCGCACAGGCAAGCCCACAGCCAACACGGTCAACGGCCCGGAGCGCTTCGTCTCCAAGAACACGAGCTTCGCCTTCGACCCGGCCAAGGCCAGCGCGCTCCTCGACGAGGCCGGCTGGAAGAAGGGTTCAGACGGCATCCGCGCCAAGGACGGCAAGAAGCTCAAGCTGGTCTTCCAGACCTCGATCAACGCGCCGCGCCAGAAGACGCAGGCGATCATCAAGCAGGCGGCCGCCAAGGCCGGCATCGAGATCGAGCTGAAATCGGTGACCGGCTCGGTGTTCTTCTCCTCCGACCCGGCGAACCCCGACACCTGCACGCATTTCTACGCCGACATGGAGATGTACGCCTACAGCATGACCCAGGCCGATCCGGCGATCTGGCTGCTCATGTACGCCTCCTGGGAGGTGGCCCAGAAGGCCAACAAGTGGCAGGGCCGCAACGTCGTGCGCTGGCGCAACGCCGCCTACGACGAGGCCTACAACGCCGCCCAGAGCGAGCTCGACCCGGTCAAGCGGGCGGCGCTGCTGATCACCTGCAACGACCTCGCGGTCTCCGAGAACGTGCTGCCGCTGATCCACCGCGCCGAGGTCTCGGCGGTGGGCGCGACGCTCACGGCGCCCCGCAGCGGCTGGGACAACGACTTGTCGTTCCTGCCCGACTGGTACCGGGAGGCCTGAGCGGCAGGGGAAGCGCCCGATGGGCGCCTACATCCTGCGACGCCTCCTGATCGCGATCCCGAGCCTGCTCGGCATCAGCCTGATCCTGTTCACTGTCCTGGCGCTCGCGCCGGGCGACCCGTTCGGCGAACTCGCCAGCAACCCGAACGTGCCCCCGGAGGTGCGGGCGGCGCTCCGCGTCAAGTTCGGCCTCGATGACCCGATCCTCACCCGCTACCTGCACTGGCTCACCGCCATGCTGCACGGCGACTGGGGCTTCTCCTTCGCCAGCCGGGTGAACGTCGACACGCTGATCCTGCAGCGGCTGCCCACGACCCTGTTCGTGGTCGGCTCCTCCCAGGTGCTGGCGCTGCTGATCGCGATCCCCGTGGGTCTCTACGCGGCGCGCCGGCCCTACTCGCTCGCCGACCAGGTCGCCAACACCCTGGCCTTCGTGGGCTTCTCGCTGCCGACCTTCTTCACCGGCCTGCTGTTCATCCTGCTGTTCTCGATCAAGCTCGGCTGGCTGCCCTTCGTCTACCAGGCCGACCTGCCGGGCTCCGGCCTGCCCTGGGTCTGGGCGAATGTCCGGCAGGCGATCATGCCGGTGGCGGTCCTGGGCTTCTTCCAGGCCGCCTCCTACACCCGCTACGTGCGCGCCTCGGCGCTGGACGTCGCCCGTCTCGACTACGTCACCACGGCCCGCGCCAAGGGCCTGACCGAGGGCACGGTGACCCGCCGGCACATCGCCCGCAACGCCCTGATCCCGGTGGTGACGCTCGTCGCCCTGCAGATCCCGGCGGTGTTCGGCGGCGCCATCGTCACCGAGCAGATCTTCCGGATCCCCGGTATCGGCTCGCTGCTGATCGACGCGATGCTGTCCAACGACACGCCGGTGGTGATGGCCGTGACCTTCGTGTTCGCCGGCCTCGTCATCCTGTTCAACCTCGTCGCGGACCTGCTCTATGGCTGGCTCGACCCTCGCATCGCCCTCCGATGAGGCGATTGCCCCTGCCCGCGCGCCGGCCTCGCCGGGGCGGGAGACGTGGCGGCGCTTCCGGCGGCACCGGCTGGCGCTCGCCAGCGTCGGCGTGCTGGCGCTCCTCGTCGCCGGCGTGGTGTTCGGCGGCCTGCTCTGGCCGGTCGCCATCGACGACATCGACTTCGCGGCCCAGCTCCAGGGCCCGTCCTGGGACCACCCGTTCGGCACGGACGATCTCGGCCAGGACCTGCTCGCCCGGATGATCTACGGCGGGCGGATCTCGCTCGCCGTGGGCTTCGCCGCCATGGCGGTGGCGAGCCTGATCGGGGTGCTGGTCGGCGCGCTCGCCGGCATGTCGCGCCGGTTCCTCGACCCGGTGCTGATGTGGCTGACCGACCTGTTCCTGTCGCTGCCGCAACTGCCGCTGCTGCTCCTCGTGATCTACCTGTTCCGCGACAGCCTGAAGGCCGTGTTCGGCAGCCAGGGCGGCGTGTTCCTGATGATCGTCGCGGTGATCGGGGGCCTGCGCTGGATGCCGGTCGCCCGGCTGGTGCGGGCGCAGTTCCTGTCCCTGCGCGAGAAGGAGTTCGTGGAGGCGGCCCGCTCGCAGGGCGCGACGACCGGGCACCTCGTGCGCCGCCACATCTTGCCGAACGCGCTGGGGCCGGTGATCGTGGCGGCCTCGATCGAGGTCTCGTCCGCGATCATCGCGGAATCGACGCTGTCCTTCCTGGGGCTCGGCTTCCCGCCCGACATCCCGACCTGGGGGCGGCTGCTGTTCGACGCCAAGGACCATCTCGACGTCGCGCCGCACTGGGCGCTGTTCCCGGGGGGCGCGATCTTCCTGACGGTGCTGTCGATCAACTTCATCGGCGACGGTTTGCGGGATGCGCTTGATCCGCGGCGGGTGCTCTAGGGTATGTGGCGGGGCTTCGATGGCTGCCGGCTTGCCGTGAACGCGCCTGCAGAGGGACGAATAGACCATCAAATCCGTTCAGGCCTCTCGGCTTCAGAATCGCGCGCAGGTCCCCTCTCCCGTGCGGGAGAGGGACAGGGTGAGGGATCAGGTCTGTCCGGACGGGGCGTACCGTCCACGCGCGGCGATGGCGTGTCCGATCCGGAATCGTCCCGTCCCTCACCCCAACCCTCTCCCGCACGGGAGAGGGGGCGCGTCGCGCTCGGTGATCAGCGTCGGTGCGCATCGGAGAGGCGGGAACAGCGTCGCGTCGGAGGACGAGGGGACGGCGTGGAGTCGCCCCGTCGAACCCCGCTGGATCAGGAGTGAAGTCCATGCCCGATCCGATCCTCTCGGTCTCCGACCTCACCGTCTCCTTCCGCTCGGACGGGCGCTGGCGCGAGGTCGTACACGGCGTCTCGTTCGACGTGGGCCCGCGCGAGACGGTGGCGCTCGTGGGCGAATCCGGCTCGGGCAAGAGCGTCAGCGCCCTCTCGATCCTGCGCCTCCTGCCGCGGGACGCGAGCCGCATCGGCGGCCGCGTGCGCTTCGAGGGCCGCGAGCTCCTCGCCACCCCCGAGGTCGAGATGCGGCGGGTGCGCGGCGATTCGATCGCCATGATCTTCCAGGAGCCGATGACCTCCCTGAACCCGGTCCTGACCATCGGCTTCCAGATCGCCGAGGCGCTGATCCGGCACCGGGGCCTGTCGCGGTCCGCCGCCGAGGCGGAGGCGCTCCGGCTCCTCGACAAGGTCCGGATCCCGGCCGCCCGCTCGCGCCTGCACGAGTACCCGCACCGCTTCTCCGGCGGCATGCGCCAGCGGGTGATGATCGCCATGGCGCTGGCCTGCCGGCCGAAGCTCCTCATCGCCGACGAGCCGACCACGGCCTTGGACGTCACGATCCAGGCCCAGATCCTCGACCTCATCAAGAGCCTGCAGGACGAGGAGGGCATGTCGGTCCTGTTCATCACCCACGACATGGGCGTGGTCGCCGAGATCGCCGACCGCACCGTGGTGATGTACCGGGGCCGCGCCGTGGAGGCCGGACCGACCGCGCGGATCTTCGACGCCCCCGCCGAGCCCTACACGCGGGCGCTGCTCGCCGCGGTCCCGCGCCTCGGGACCATGGCGGGCCGCCCCCGCCCGATGCGGTTCCCGGTGGTCGACCGGGCGACCGGCCTGGCGGCGCCGACGCCCGAGACGCCCGACACCGTCCGGGCCGCCGAGCGCCCGGTGCTGGAGGTGCGCGACCTGACCACCCGGTTCGACATCCGCTCCGGGCTCCTCGGCCGCGTGACCGGCCGGGTCCACGCGGTGGAGCGGGTCTCGTTCAGCCTCGCGGCCGGCGAGACCTTGGCGCTCGTCGGCGAGTCCGGCTGCGGCAAGTCCACCACCGGGCGCTCGATCCTGCGCCTCGTCGAGCCGCTCTCGGGTTCGGTCCTGCTCGACGGCGAGGACATCACGGGCCTCGATGCCGGCACCCTCCGCGCCCGCCGACAGCGCATGCAGATGATCTTCCAGGACCCGTTCGCCAGCCTCGACCCGCGCCTCAGCGTCGGCGCGGCGGTGGCGGAGCCGCTGCTGATCAACCGCCTCGCCGCGCCCCGGGAGGCGCGGCGGCGGGCGGAGGACCTGCTCGCCCGGGTCGGGCTTCCGCCCGAGACCGCGGCGCGCTTCCCGCACGAGTTCTCCGGCGGCCAGCGCCAGCGCATCTGCATCGCCCGCGCGCTCGCCCTGAACCCCCGCCTGATCGTCGCCGACGAGGCGGTCTCGGCGCTCGACGTCTCGGTGAAGGCGCAGGTCGTGAACCTGATGCTCGACCTGCAGGCGGAGCTCGGCCTCGCCTACCTGTTCATCTCGCACGACATGGCGGTGGTCGAGCGGGTCAGCCACCGGGTGGCGGTGATGTATCTCGGCGAGATCGTGGAGATCGGCCCCCGGGCCGCGATCTTCGGCGATCCGCGGCACCCCTACACGAAGAAGCTGCTCGCCGCGGTGCCGGTCCCGGACCCGGCCCGGCGGGGCGAGCGGCACGCGCTGCCGGACGACGAGATCCGCAGCCCGATCCGGACCCCCGACTACGTGCCGCCGGAGCGCCTCTACCGGGAAGTCGCGCCCGGCCACGTCGTGCAGGACTGGGGCACCGAGTGGGACGCGGGCGCCCGCCAGGGCGCGGCGGCCTGAAGCCGGCGGCCGGACCCTCGCGCGCGATGCCGCGCGGTCTGCAGTGGGATCCAGCGTAAAGCTTACGGCACTGCTCGCAATACGGGCAATGTTGCTCAGAAAGCGATCAGTACCGGTAAGAAATCTTTGATTATTTCCACATTAATGTCGGCCCTACACACGCGGTGTGTTGCCGCGATGAAGCGGTCGAGAGGCTTCCTTGCGCGCGAGCGATTTCCGATCCTTCCACGAGGCGTCGAAGCGCAGCGGCGTGATCCTGTCGTTCGGCGGAGATCTCTCGGAGAACATCCTGTTCTCGCTCGGGGAAGTGCTGAAGCTGCGCATGCGGCACGAGGAGACCGACGCCGCGGTCGCCAAGCGCGTCTTCTCGATCTTCGTCGAGCAGGCCCAGAACGTGATCCGCTACTCGGCCGACAAGGTCGCGCCCGCCGAGCCGCCGGGCCCCGCCCGGGTCAGCGCCGGCATGATCGCCGTCGGCACCGAGGAGGGGCGGTTCTTCGTGGTCTGCGGCAACGAGGTCGGCAGGACCGAGGTGCCGCGGCTGCGCGAGCGGCTCGACGAGATCGCCACCCTGTCGAGCGACGAGCTCAGGAAGGTCTACCGCGAGAAGCTGCGCCAGCCGCCGGACGAGGGCAGCCTCGGCGGCAGCATCGGACTGATCGAGATCGCCCGCCGGTCGAGCGCCCCAGTCGAGTACGACTTCCAGGATCTGGGCGCGGAGCGCAGCCTGTTCTGCCTCAAAGCCTTCATCTGAGGATCGCACGGACATGGACCGCATCACGCTGCCCCGGACCGAGCGCTCGCCCGAGGTCGATTTCGACTTCGCGTCGGGGCGGCTCGTCCTGCGCGGCGAATCCTACCCGGAGGACGCCGCCGCGTTCTTCGGCCCGCTGCTGCAGGCCCTGCGCGGCCACCTCGCGGCGACCGAGGCGAGCCCGATCACCTTCGACGTCGCGCTCGCCTACTTCAACTCGTCGAGCGCCAAGGCGCTGATGAACCTGTTCATGCCCCTGGAGGACGCCGCCGCCGAGGGGCGCCCGGTGACGATCCGCTGGATGTTCGGCGCCGACGACGACGTGATCCAGGAGGCCGGCGAGGATTTCGCGGCCGACTTCGCGCATGCCCGGTTCGAGATGATCGCGAGCGTCCCCGCGTGAGCCCGCACCGGGCGCCGGCCCACGATCTCCTGTCCGAGCCGGCGGACGCCTTCAGCCTGTTCGACACCGAGGAGGCCGTCCTCGGCCGGTCCGAGGTGATGCTGGCCCGCCTCGCCGAGGTCGGCGACGGGGTGCGGGAGCTCGCCGGCGCCTACCGGCGCAGCTACCACGAGCAGCGCCGGCTGGTGCGGCTGAGCGACCGGATGCAGCTCGACCTGCACCGCGCCAATCAGCGGATGGCCGAGCAGCAACGCGCCCTGCGCCACCTCAACGACGCCCTCTCGGCGGAGATCGAGCACCGAGCGCGCCTCGAGGCCGAGCTCCGCCGCCTCGCCGACACCGACCACCTCACCGACGCCCTGTCGCGCCGCCGCTTCCTGCAGATCTGCGAGGAGGTCTGGGCCCGGACCCAGTCGGGCGACACGCCGTCCAGCGTGCTGATGCTCGACCTCGACCGCTTCAAGCTGATCAACGACCGCTACGGCCACAGCGCGGGCGACACGGTCCTCAAGGCCTTCGTCGAGACCTGCCGCGACAGCCTGCGCGCGGTCGACGTGATCGGCCGCATGGGCGGCGAGGAATTCGCCATCCTCATCACCGGCACCGTGATGGCCGAGGCGCAGGTCATCGCCGAGGCGCTCCGCCGCGCGGTGGCGCAGCGGCCGGTGCGCCTCGAGCACGGACCGCTGCCGATCTCGGTGAGCATCGGCCTCGCGGCGTTCGGCCCGAGCGAGTCGATGTCGGCGACGCTCCGGCGGGCCGACGCGGCGCTCTACGCCGCCAAGCATGCCGGCCGCGACTGCGTGCGCTGCGCGGCCGAACCGGGCGCGTCCCTGACCTGAGGCGCCGCGCGCCCGGTCTCGGAGCGGAACCGCTGTGACACGGAGTGACGTCGCGTGAGCGGACCTGACACGGCCCTGGACAGCCCGCGTGCCTCCGGGGGGATCCGCGGCGCGCGACCGCTCCGGACCGGGGATGCCCTGGCGCGGCTCGGCTTCGCCGACATCGATCCGGTCCCGGCCACCGGCGGCGCCGGGCGCGCGGGCGGCCTGCGCGGGGCCGGCCCGATCCGCCGGGGCGACCCCCTGTCGAAGCGCGGCTTCGCCGACGTGCTGGCCGCGGGCGCGCCCGCGGACGAGCTGATGAAGCCCGGCGCCCTGCGCGGGGCGGCCCGGGGCCGCGACCTCGACAGCCTGTCCCACACCCTGTTCCTGCGCATCTACCCGGTGATCGGCGCCCTCCTGCTGCTGACGCAGCTCGGGATCGCCTGGGTGACCTACACCGACCAGCTCCGGCTGTACGGCGACCGGGCGCATCTCCTCGCCCGGCTCACCGCCGCGGCGATCGCGCGGCCCGACTGGGCGCGCGACCCGGACGCCTACGACGGCCCGCTCAAGGCCCTGGCCGCCGAGCCCGATTTCGCCCACGCCGTCCTGCGCGACGCCGCGGGCCACGTCGTCGGGTCGGCGGGCGCGGCGCCTCCGGTGCGGGGCTGGTCCACCCTCTCGGCCCGGGCCGACCTGTCGGTGCCCGGCCGCGCCGGCCCGGCGGGCAGCCTCACCGTCACGGTCTCCACGAAGGCGCTGCGGGACAACGCGGCGTGGCAGGTGATGCTCGCCCTCGGCGCCAGCGTCGGGTTGATGATCGCCTTCGTGATCACCCTGCACGCCACCGTGCGCCGCCACGTCATGGCGCCGCTGATGCGGCTGCTGCTCGCCATGCGGGAGATCGAGCACAAGCGCTGGACGACCGTGGAGCTCGGGGGCGCCTACCGGCCGAGCAACGAGATCGACGTCATCAGCCAAGCCTTCAACCGCATGGTCGAGGGCCTGCGGAGCGGCGACGCCGCCAAGCAGCTCCTCGTCGAGCTGGAGCAGGCCCACGACCGGCTCGAGCGCGCCAACCGCCAGGTGGTCGAGAGCATCGGCTACGCCCGGCGCATCCAGGATTCGGTGCTGCCGGATCGCAATGCCCTGGCGGGCGCGGGGGTCGAGGTCGCGGTGCTGTGGGAGCCGCTCCATGTCGTCGGCGGCGACTATTTCTGGCTCGAGGAGATCGACGGCCTCTGCGTGATCGCGGTCGCCGACTGCACCGGCCACGGCGTGCCCGGCGCGTTCCTGACCCTGATCGTCGCGACCGCCCTCGACCGGCTGCTGCACGAGCGCGGCCTGCGCGCGCCGGCGGCGATCCTGGCCGGGCTCGACGCGATGGTCCGCACGCAGCTCCGCCAGGACGGCCGCGGCGCCGAATCGGATGACGGGCTCGATTGCGGCCTGTGCGTCTGGGACCGCGCGGCCGGCACCCTGCACTTCGCCGGCGCCGGTCTGTCGCTCACGGTGGTCCGGGACGGCGTGGCCGAGCGCGTCCGCGGCGGCCGCCGGGGGCTCGGCTACCCGCGCCCCGCCCGGGACGGGCAGCCGGAGGACGTCGTCGCGGACATCGCCGTGCCGGTGGCGGGCGCCACCTTCTACCTGATGACGGACGGCATCACCGACCAGATGGGCCGCGCGGCGCCCGACCGGGCGCCGCGGCTCCTCGGCCGGCGCGGCGTGGCCGACAGCCTCCTGCGCCACGCCGACCTGCCCCTCGCCGCCCAGACCGCGGCCCTCGAGGCCGATCTCGACGCCTATCGCGGGACCGAGGCCCGGCGGGACGACATGACCCTGGTGGCGTTCCGGCTTCCTCCGGGGACGGCCGCCGGCTGAGACCGGCCGTCCTCCCCCATCCCCCCCTCGGCGCCATTGATGCCAGGTGCGCATCGATCGATCCAACAATGACGTTGGACAGGCCGTCCAGCCTGCGCCACTCCTGGGCCCCGCCCCGGGAGAGCCGTCGCGGTCGCCGCCGAGAGGCACCGCCAAGAACCGCCTCCGGGGCTTCCAGCGCGCCCGCGCGGACAAGACCTGGAGGAAGCCATGGCCGAGGACGCCGTCACCGGGATCCGCCTGCGGTCCGTCGCCCTGCCGCTGAGGACCCCGATCAGCGACGCCAAGGTGCTCACCGGCCGTCAGAAGCCGATGACCGAGATCGCGATCCTGTTCTGCGAGGTCGAGAGCCGGGAGGGCCATCGCGGCCTCGGGATCAGCTATTCCAAGCGCGCCGGCGGGCCGGGCCAGTTCGCCCATGCCCGCGAGATCGCCCCGGCGCTGCTCGGGGCGGATCCGAGCGACATCGCCAAGGCCTGGGACACGCTCGCCTGGGCCGGCGCCTCGGCCGGCCGCAGCGGCCTCGCCGTCCAGGCGATCGGCGCCTTCGACGTGGCCCTGTGGGATCTCAAGGCGCGGCGGGCCGGCCTGTCGCTCGCCAAGCTCCTCGGGGCGCAGCGCGACTCGGTGCGCTGCTACAACACCTCGGGCGGCTTCCTGCACACGCCGCTGGAGGAACTGCTCGTCAACACCGACCGCGCCCGGGCGAAGGGCATCGGCGGCATCAAGCTGAAGGTCGGCCAGCCGGACTGGGCCGAGGATATCCGCCGGGTCTCGCGGGTGCGCGAGCATCTGGGCGACGCCTTCCCGCTCATGGTCGACGCCAACCAGCAATGGGACCGGCCGACCGCGATGCGGATGGGCCGGATTTTCGAGCGCTTCAACCTGATCTGGATCGAGGAGCCCCTCGACTGCCTGGACGCCGCCGGGCACGCGGCCCTGGCCGCCGCCCTCGACACGCCGGTCGCCACCGGCGAGATGCTGACGAGCGTCGCCGAGCACTGGGACTTCATCCGCCAGGGCGGCGCCGATTTCCTGATGCCCGACGCCCCGCGGGTCGGCGGCATCACGCCCTTCCTCAAGGTGGCGGCGCTCGCCGAGTTCGCCGGCCTGACGATCGCGCCGCACTTCTCGATGGAGCTGCACATCCACCTCGCCGCCGCGCTGCAGCGGGAGCCCTGGGTCGAGCATTTCGAGTGGCTGGAGCCGCTGTTCAACGAGCGGCTGGAGCTGGAGGACGGCCGCATGCGCGTGCCGACCCGGCCGGGCCTCGGCCTCTCCCTGAGCGAGCAGGCGCTGGCCTGGACGCGCGAGAGCGCCGGGTTCGGCAGCCTCGGCTGAGCGCGCGGGGAGGGGACGCTTCGAGGCCGCCCGACCCGGATCGTCCGACCCTCCCCCCATCCCGCGGTGCGGTCGCGCGGCGTCCGCCTCGAAGGAGTTCTCCGCCGGGGCCGCGACGCGTCACCTCAGGACGAGGGTCGGACCTCGTCGTGCCGCGCTCCGCCCGAGCGGGCGCAGCGAAGGCCCGTTCCGTCCCGGCCACGCCGTCGGGCGGGCCGCCGGAGCCGTGGACCGGAGCCGCCTGTACCAGTGTCCGCCGCCCGGAATCGGCTGCCGGTGCGTGCGCGACGATATCCTGACTTGGAAAATGACATAGGCCGCTTTTTTCAGCCGGTCAGCGAAGTAAAACCGTGACCTTGTCGCGGGGTGGCGTCCGCGATCGATTGCCGATACGCTGCGTTTCTGTCGTCGCGATCCTCTCATTTGAAAATTTACAAAGAACAGATCTGGAGTGACCGGTCCATGTCGTGTGCCGAAGGAGATGGGCAGCGCCGCGTCCCGGGCGGCACGCGCGCGGGGCCGGTCGCGCGTTCCGAGGCGGCGGGCGGGATCGAGATCCGCCACGGCGATCACGCCTGTCGCCCGCGGCTGACCGCCGGCGCCGCGCCGATGCTGACCCGATGAGCGCCCCCGGCCTTCTGTCGCGCCGCGCGCTCCTGGCCGCCGCCGCGGCCGGGGCACTCGCCCCGCGCGCCGCCGCCGCGCAGGCGGCCACCCGCATCGCCGCCCTGGGCGGGGCCGTCACCGAGATCCTCTACCGCCTCGGCGCCGGCGGCCGGATCGTCGCGGTCGACACGACCAGCCTCTACCCGCCCGAGGCGCTGCGCGAGAAGCCGAGTGTCGGCTACCTGAGGGCGCTCTCGGCCGAGGGCCTGCTGGCGCAGCAGCCCGACCTGATCATCGCCGCCGAGGGTGCCGGGCCGCCGGCCGTCCTGGCGCAGCTGCGCGAGGCCGGGCTGCGCGTCGAGACGGTGACGGAGCCGCCGAATCCCGAGGGCGTGCTGGACAAGATCGAGACGGTCGGGCGCCTCGCCGGCCTGGAGCGCGAGGCCGAGGCGCTCGAGACCGAGGTCCGCGCCCGTTTCGCCGACCTCGCGACCCGGCGCGCCCGGATCGCCCGGGCGGCCCGGGCCCTCGTCGTCCTGTCGGTCCAGGGCGGCCGGACCGTCGTCGGCGGCACCGGCTCCTCCGCGGACGGCATCCTGGCCCTGGCGGGCATCGGCAACGCGGCCGCGGGCCTGGAGGGCTTCAAGCCGATGACCGACGAGGCCATCGTGGCCGCCGCCCCCGACGCGGTGGTGATGATGCAGAACGGGCCCGAGCCGCCGAAGCCCGAGAGCATCTTCGCCCCCGGCACGGCCCTCGGCCAGACGCCGGCGGCGGCGCGGGGGCGGCTGGTGGCCATGGACGGCCTCTACCTCCTCGGTTTCGGGCCGCGCACGCCCGAGGCCGCCACCGACCTGATGCGGGCGCTCTACCCGGACCTGCCGCGTGACTGAGCCGCGCGGCGGCGGGCGGGGCGCGTGAGCCGCCGGTCCGCGGCGCCCTGGGTGCTGGGTGTCCTGGCGGCCCTGGTGCTCGCCGCCGCCCTGCTCTCGGTGAGCTTCGGGGCGATCCCGATCCCGCCGGACCGGGTCCTCGCGGTCCTGATCGGGGAGGGGAGCGACCCGGCCCGCGCCCGCGACGGGCTGGTGATCCTCTCGATCCGCCTGCCCCGCACCCTGCTGGGGCTGCTGGTCGGGGCCGGGCTGGCGGTCTCGGGGGCGCTGATGCAGGGGCTGTTCCGCAACCCCCTGGCCGATCCGGCGCTGGTCGGGGTCTCGTCGGGGGCGGGGCTCGCGGCCGCGGTGATCATCGTCCTGGGCGACCGGATCCTCGCCGGGCTGGGGCTGCCCGGGCCGCTGCCCTACGCCGCGCTGCCGGCCGGGGCCTTCCTCGGCGGCCTGTGCGCGACCCTCATCCTCTACGCCCTCGCCACCCGGTCCGGGCGCACCGCGGTGGCGACGATGCTGCTCGCGGGGATCGCGCTGGGGGCGCTGAGCGGCGCGCTGACCGGCCTGCTGACCTTCGTCAGCGACGACCGGCAGCTGCGCGATCTCGCCTTCTGGTCCCTGGGCAGCCTCGGCGGCGCCACCTGGTCCAAGGTCGCGGCCTCGGCGCCGCTGATCCTGCCGGTGCTGGCCGCGGTCCCGCTCCTCGGCCGCGGCCTGAACGCCCTCGTCCTCGGCGAGGCCGAGGCGTTCCATCTCGGCGTCCCGGTCGAGCGGCTGAAGCGCGCCTGCATCGTGCTGGTGGCGGTCGCGGTCGGCGCCAGCGTGGCGGCGGCGGGGGTGATCGGCTTCGTCGGCCTCGTGGTGCCGCACGCCCTGCGGCTGCTGATCGGCCCGGGGCACCGGCTGCTGCTGCCGGCCTCGGCGCTCCTCGGCGGCGCCTTCCTGGTCCTCGCCGACGTGGTGGCGCGCCGCGTCGCCGCGCCCGCCGAGCTGCCGATCGGGATCGTCACGGCGCTGGTCGGCGCGCCGGTCTTCCTGTGGCTGCTTCTCGGCCGGGTGCGGCCGGACGATGTCTGACAATGTCTGACAATGTCTGATCCGGCCCTGCTCACGGCCCGCGACCTGACCGTCACGGTGGCGGGGCGCGACCTCGTGCGCGACGTCTCCCTGGCGGTGGAGGGCGGCACCCTGCAGGTGATCGTCGGCCCCAACGGGGCCGGCAAGTCGACCCTCGTCCGCCTGCTCAGCGGCGCCCTGCGCCCGACCCGGGGCAGCGTCGCCTATGACGGTGCGCCCGTGGCGACGATCCCGCCCTGGCGCCTCGCCGCGACGCGGGCGGTGCTGCCACAGGCGGCGCGCCTCGCCTTCCCGTTCGCGGCGGCCGAGGTCGCCCGGATCGGCCTCGACGGCATCGGCCGGGGCCTCGGGGCCCGCGACCGGGCGGCGATCCTGGCCCGGGCCCTCGCGCGGGCCGACGTGGCGCATCTCGCCGACCGGGCCTACCCGACCCTCTCGGGCGGGGAGCAGGCGCGTGTGCAGTTCGCCCGCGTGCTCTGCCAACTGGAGGCCGGCCGCACGGTGGCGGACCGGCAGGTGCTGTTCCTCGACGAGCCGACCGCGAGCCTCGACCTCCGGCACCAGGGCGCGCTGCTCGACGCCGCCGCCGGGCTGGCGGCGACCGGCGTCGCCGTGGTGGCGATCCTCCACGACCTCAACCTCGCGGCCGCCTACGCTGACCGACTGCTGGTGCTGGACGGGGGCCGGCTGGTCGCCGGCGGGCGGCCGGCCGAGGTCCTGACCGACGACCTCATCGCCGGGGTCTTCGGCGTCCGCTGGCCGGTCGGGCGGGTGCCGGCGGGCGGCCAGCCCTTCCTGCTGCCGCACCGGGATGCGCCCGGTCGGCGCGGCTAGCGATAGCGCGACGGGTGGTACTCCCGGTAGCTCACACCGATCACGGCCGCGAGCAGCCCGGCCCCGCGGCACAGCGTGTAGCCGCCGCCGATCAGGGTCGCCGGGCGGGGGGGGGGGGCGGCGGGCCCCCCCCGCCGACGAGGGCCGCCGGCCGGAGGGACAGGCCGGCGACCCCGAGCCGCAGCAGGCCGCCGCCGAGGCGCACGAAGCCGCGGCCCGCGTTGGCGAGCCGGCCGCCCACCGTTTCCGGGCGGAGCCGGCCGAGATAGGCCTCGACGCTGCCGCTGCGGTACCAGCGCGCCAGCAGCCAGCGCACCCGCATCCGGTGCGTCGGGATGCTGTCGTAGACCACGGCCGTCTCGGCCCAGGCGATCCGGTGCCCGGCGAGCATCAGGGCCCGGAAGAAGAACGTGTCCTCGCCGCCCATGGTGTTGAAGCGCATGTCGAAGGACAGGCCCAGCGCCCGGATCACCCGCAGGTCCAGGAGCGCGTTGGCGGTGTAGCCGTCCTCCACGTAGCCGTCGCGGACCGGCAGGCGCTTGGCGAAGAAGCCCCCGGCGGCCGCCCAGGCGGGCGGAACCCGGTCGAAGAACGGCACGACCGGTCCGACGCAGGCCGCGACGCCCGCGGCGAGGGCGGTCTCGAGCAGGTTGTGGAGCCAGTCGCGGTCGGGAAACTCGTCGTCGTCGATCAGAGCGACCCAGTCCGCGCCGGCCGCGGAGGCCTCCGCGAGGCTGCGGTTGCGGACCGCGGCGAGGCCGCGGGTCTCCTCCCGGGCGTAGGTGACGGGGAAGCGGCCGGTCGCCCGGTAGGCCTCCACCACCGGGACGGCGGCGCGGCTGCGCCCGTTGTCGATGATCAGGATGCGCAGGGCGGTCTCGGCGAGGCTGCCGAGCCGCTGCTGGTCCAGGGCCTTGAGCAGGCGCGCCAGCCCCACGGGCCGCTCGCAGGTGCAGATGCAGATGCACAGGCGCATCGTCTTACCTCTGTCCGATCGGGTGGGCGTGCGGCCGCGGCCGCAGGCGCTTGCCCGCCGCCGCCAGCAGCGTCGCGGCCAGGAACCGCCAGATCCGGGGATGCCGGAGCGCCAGGGTCGCGCCCGCGCGCCAGCGGCCGGCCTGGGCCGCCTCGATGACCTGGGCGATCAGCCGCGTCACCGCGAGGCCGTCGCGGTAGGCGCGGCTGCCGTGGCGGATCTCGGCGGAGCGCGACCGCGCCTCGGCGAGGCGGCCGTGCTCGGCCCGGGCCGCGAAGGCCGCGTCGAGGCGCGCGATGTCGGCCTGGCGCAGCCGGTGCGACAGGGAGGTGGGCCCGCGCCGGTAGCCGTAGCCCGCGTAGGTGGTGACCACGAACCGCGCCCCCGCCGCGAGGGCTTCCAGGCACAGCAGGAAATCTTCCCCGATCCGGACGCCCTCGTCGTACCGGATGCCGTGCCGGCGCAGGATCTCGGCGCGCATCATGGGCTTGAGGTAGCCGAGCTTGGTCACCCGGCTGAGCAGCTGGTTGCTGGCGATGTACTTGGCGAGGTCGATCTCGAACAGGTACGGCTCCCGGCCGCCCTCCAGCATCCCCGGACCCTGCGGGTCGAACATGTCGGTGAACGGGATCGGGTTGTCGGCGACGATGTCGGCATCCGCCGCGAGCGCGAGATCGAGCAGGGTCCGGGTGCGGTCGGGCAGGATCAGGTCGTCGGCGTCGAGGATCGCGATCCACCGGCCCCGGGCGGCGTTCAGCGCCGCGTTCCGGGCGCTCGACGGGCCCCGGGGCGCGCCCGGTCCGGCATCGGCGAGGGGAACGACGCGGACCCGCGGATCGGCCTCCGCCAGGCGCGCCAGCACGGAGGCGGTCCCGTCCCGCGAGCCGTCGTCGACCGCCACCACCTCCACGGCGACGCCGGTCTGGGCGAGGGCGGAGCGGATGGCCGTCTCGATCCAGGGCGCCGCGTCGTGCGCGGCCATGATGAACGAGACGTCCACGAAGGTGCCCCGAGCATCGGACAAGAGTTGATCCGCCATCGCGCTTCCTGGGCCGCCGGGCGCGGCCTCCGAGACCGCCCCCGACTTTGGCCGGAAGCGATCGGCGCGCACGACGCTCAAAGGGCGTAGGGCGGCCGCCATCCCCTCCCATTGCGGGGGATGGCCCCGACGGCCGGAACAGCTCAGTGCGTGTCGGGGGCGGTGTCGCCCGCGGGGCGGGAATTCCGGACGGTGAGGCCCTTCGCCAGAATCGTCCGGACGTGGGCGCGCAATTTTTGTTTTCTCTCAGCCGAGGCAGGAGAATCTTTTTTGAGGCTCGAATCGCCGGAGGCTGCCATGTCGAACGCCCCTGAGGCCCGTCACCGCGCGCCGCCATCGCCGAAGCGGCCGCAAGGGTGATCGGCGATACCTATAATGGATTATGTGGCTGGAATCTCGACATTATTGCAACGCAACCAACGAAAACAGTTTTGATGTTTGTTAAGGTTTATGTCTCCTACTGAGCATTGTCGGACGTGGGCGAACTACGTAGGTAGTATCCGAGGGCCCTCCCGAGGGCGGAAATCAGGGAGGAGATGAGTGCCCAGTCGCTTCTATTTCGACATCGAGAACGGCGAGGAGACGATCCGCGACGCGCAGGGCGTGGAGGCCGCGGACCTGGCCGAGGCGCTCGCGGAGGCCCGCAGCGTGATCGACGAAATGGCGGGTGAACTGGAGGCCGCGGGACCGGCCGGCGCGTGGACGCTCGTCGTGCGTGACGCCACCGGCGCGGAGGTCGGCCGGGTGCCGATCAAGGGCTGAGCCGGGGCCGCGCGACCGGATTACGGGCCGACCAGCGCGGAGGCGCCGACCCGCCGGCGCGGGGCCCGCAGCAGCCGGCGTGCGGGCCGCTCCAGGAGCCGCCACGACAGTTCGGCCAGCAGCAGCGTCAGCATCAGGTTGAGCGCCATGGAGACCGAGCGCGGTTCGGCGACGTCGAGGCCGACGAGGGCCAGCACCCGCTCCGCGTGGAGCGGCACGTGGAACAGGTAGGCGGCGTAGCTGATCACGCCGATCCGGCGCAGCCACGGGATCTCCAGGAGGGCAACCGCGCGGCCCTCCCGCGCCTGGACCACCTGCAGCAGCAGCAGTGCCGCCAGGAGACCGCTGAGGCGGCCGAGAACGAGCCACCAGCCGGTCGGCGCGATCACGAGCGGCAGGGCCACGAACAGGGCCAGCGCGCCGGCCAGGGCGGCGTCGCGGGCGAGCCAGGCCGGGAGCGGCCGGGTGCGCAGGCCGGCGAGCCCGCCGAGCGCGATCAGTCCGACATTGGCCAGGGTGTCGACGTCGAAGCACCGCGGCGCGGCGCCCGCCCGCCACAGGGCACCGTGCGCCAGGACGCTGATCCCGACCAGGAGCCAGCACAGCGTGCCGAGGTGGCGCCGCGGCAGGAACAGGGCCGCCGGCGCGAACAGCAGGTAGAATTGCTGCTCGACCGCGAGGCTCCAGAGATGGCCGAGCTCGGTGCCCCAGCCGTTCAGCTCGATGTAGATGTTGGTGACGTAGAACCACGTCGCGAGCTTGAACGCGTCGTTGCCGAGACTGGCCGGGTCGCCGGGCCGGACCGTGTAGAGCACGAACAGGAAGACGTAGTAGACCGGCACGATCCGGGCGACGCGGTTCCGGTAGAACAGCCCGAGGCTGCCGAGCGGCGTCGACGCGCCCGCCTCCACGGCCGTGCGGGCCGCGGCGAGGATCCGGACGATCAGGAAGCCGCTCAGGACGAAGAACAGCCACACGCCGGCCGTGCCGAGGGCCTCGGTCCTCGGGCTCGGCGCCTTGTGGCTGACGAAGACCATCAGGAACGCCAGGGCCCGCAGGCCGTCGAACCCGTTGATGCGGCGCTCTGAAGGGGCCACGGCGCGTCCCGTCCGGTGATCGACCGCGCCGCGCCGGGGCAGAACGCGCCCGCGCGGCCGGGTCCGGCCGGGAGGGCCGGGCATCCCGGCTTAGACCGGCCCCCGCGCGGGGCCCCCTTACCTCGATCGGCGGACGGGACCTCCCCGAAAGCGGTCCCGCCGCCCGGCAGGGCCGTCAGCGGCGGCGGACGAGCAGGACGACGAGGCCGACGGCGACGGCCGCCCCGGCCTGGGCGGCCAGCAGCGCGAGCAGGAAACCCTTCGGTAGAACAACCGCGAAGCCGATCGCTCCTCCAATCAGTGCAGCGAACACCAGCACGACCAGCAAGGCCTTACCTCCATTGATGGATCGGCGGCCGTCTTGTTGCCGAACCGGTCGTGGGCCCAGTGTTGTCGCAAGGGTTCCGCCTGCGATCGACGCCCCTTCGGACCGGCCGAGCGCCGCCGAAGCCGGCCGCGGCGAGGCTGGCCGAACCGGCCGGCTGCGCGCGTCGCTCCGCAAGTTCCGATCCCGTCTCACCCCGAGTCAAGGAGCCGACATGTTGCGCCCGGCTGGGACCCCGACGCCGATCGAGTCGTCGACGCCGCAGGATATGGTCGAGACGCTGAACGAGGCGTTGGTCAAGACATTGCCGGCCCCGCGGCAGGCCGGCCCCGGCCTCCGGGCGAGCTGGGCGATGAAGCGCGTCCTCGACGCGACGATTGCGCTGACGGCGCTCTTCCTGCTTCTGCCCCTGCTGCTGTTCATCGCCCTGCTGATCTGGGGCAGCGACGGCCGGTCGCCGATCTTCCGACACAAGCGCCTCGGCCGGCACGGGCGCCCCTTCGGATGCCTGAAGTTCCGGTCCATGGTCGCGGACGGCGACGCGGTGCTGGCGCGGCATTTCGCCGAGAATCCCGAGGCCCGGGCGGAGTGGGAGGCGTCCTTCAAGCTCACCCACGATCCCCGCGTCACGGCGCTGGGCCATGTCCTGCGCAAGACGTCCCTCGACGAGCTGCCGCAACTCTGGAACGTGCTGCGCGGCGAGATGAGCCTCGTGGGGCCGCGGCCGATCGTCCAGGCCGAGGTCGTGCGCTACGGCGCCGACTTCACCGCCTGCTTCTCCGTCCCGCCGGGCCTGACCGGCCTCTGGCAGGTCTCCGGGCGCAGCGACACGGGCTACGCCGAGCGCGTCGCCCTCGATTGCGCCTATGCCAGCCAGTGGAGCCTCCGCCGCGACCTCGCCATCCTGCTCAAGACGGTTCCGGCCGTGCTGAGCCAGCGCGGCAGCCGCTAGGGCCATGGCCGGGCGGCCGCGCCGCGCCCGCCGCGCCCGCAGCGGAGCGCGCCGATGAAGGGCATGATGCTCAACGCCCTGCTGGGCGTGATGCTGGGCCGCTTCGGCTCGGTCTGGCGGCTGCTGGTCTTCGTCCCGATCGTCGCGGCCGAGGTCGGCTACGGCCTCCTCGTCTACAACCTGAGCGCCGGCGCGTGCCTGCGGCGCGGGACGGCGCTGCTGGTCTGCGGGCAACTGGCCTTCCTGCTCGGCGCCCTGCTGCGGCCCATCGCCAACGAGCGGTGAGCCGTCCGGGCCCGGCGCGGCCCGGCGCGGCGAAGCGGACACGTCAGGCTGGATCCTCCTCGGCGGCCGGCGCCTGAAGGCAGAGCCGCCAGAACTCCACGAAGCCGGCGGCGTACGCGGCGATGACGAGGCTCGACCAATGCATCGCGTGGCTCCGGGCGCGTTCGAGGGCCCAGCCTGCCGCGGAGACGTTAAGATTTAGCCCGGCCCGGTGTCGGGTCCGGTTCCAGGGTCCGGAGCCCGGTGCGGTGTCATGTGTGGTCCGATGCCCGGGGCGGTCGCCGGTGCGGCGTCCGCCCGCCGGTGCGGCTAGAGCCGTTCCCGATCGGGTTGGGACGCAGGCGATCGGCGAGCCCGTGCCGAACGAGGCGCGGGTCCCCTCTCCCGTGCGGGAGAGGGACAGGGTGAGGGATGAGAACAGTCCGGACGAGTCGCGGCCTGTACGCGCATCGGCGGCCTGTTCAGTCCTGATCCTTCGCGTCCCTCACCCCAACCCTCTCCCGCACGGGAGAGGGGGCCTGGCGCGGCTGGCGAGACCGGGCTCGCCCTCCTTCCCGACCGTTGCAACAGGGTCGGATACGGCTCTAGGATCCGACGATGCAGCAGCAGATCTCGGTCATCACGCTCGGCGTCTCATCGCTCGGCCGATCGCGCGCCTTCTACGGCGACGGCTTCGGCTGGGCTCCCGTGTTCGAGAACGACGAGATCGTCTTCTACCAGATGAACGGGTTCATGCTCGGTACCTGGCAGAATCCCAACCTCGACCAGGATATGCGGCGCGCGAGCGAACCGAGCCCGAGCGCGTTCTGCCTCGCCCACAACGTCCCGAACCGCGGCGACGTCGCGCCCACCATCGCGCAGCTCATCGCGGCGGGCGGGACGCTCCTGCGCGCGGCCGACGAGCCGCCCCATGGCGGCTTCCGCGGATATCTGAGCGACCCGGACGGACATGCCTGGGAGATCGCCTGGAACCCGGCTTGGCGGATCGATGAACGCGGACTGGTGAGGTTCGGCCTCTGAGCGGGCGCGGAGGCCGCCGCACAGATCGGCCGTGCCGGGAAGGCGGCGACTCAGAGGTGGGTGAGCCGCAAGCGCCACCCGGACGAGTCCGCGACGGTGGCCGGCTCGATGGCCGGCGGAGGCGCCGCCACGGCGATGTCGGCGGACGGGGCGCGGCCGGAGACGCAGCCGCAGAGGGGCAGCGCCAGGGCGACGGCCGCGACGGCGACAGCCCGGATCGGGACGGTCCACCCGCGGATCGGCAATGCGGCCTCGACCGCGCGCGCGACCGCGGCGCTCCGTCCTCGGCGCGAAGCGCGGCCGGCAACGGGTCCCGGCGGACGGCCTGAAGCAGCGCCGTGGAGGGGCCGGGTGCCCAACGCGGACATGGCCCGGCCCCGGCACTCGGCCTCAGGCGCCCGCCGGCCCGCGGCTCACGTGGCCGCCCAGAAGCAGCGCCTTGGCGGCCGCGTCGATCCGGCCGAGCCACTTCTCCGCCGTCTCGGCGCGCAGGTCGGCGACGCGGACCTGCTCCTCGGCGGCCCGAACCCAAGCCTCGGCCTCCGCGCGGATCGTCCGGACGCGCGCCTCGGCCTCCGCGCGGATGTCCTGCACCTGGGCGTCCGCCTCGGCCTGGACGCGCTGCAGCCGGATATCGGCGCGTGCCTCGACCTCGCGGACGCGCATCTCGGACAGTTGCAGGCGGTGCCGGGTCTCCGCCAGCGCGCGCTGCGCGGCGGCCAGGGCGGCCTCGTGCGACATGCTCTGCTCCTGCAGGCGCTGCTTCTGCGCTTCGGCGCGGCCGGCCATGCCGGTGATGATGTCGAGCGTGCTCATCCAGTCCGACACCGCCTCGGACTCGCAGGGGTCCGGCACGGGGCCCGCGTCGTTGACCGCGGGTTCCGGCAGGATCGGCGGGTGCGCGACGGGATCGACGCGCGGCGCGGACAGCGCGGCCGGCCCCTCGACCGCGTCGAAGGACGGCTTGAGCGACAGGATCTCGGCGGACGGTCCTTCGACGAAGCGGTCCAGGCTGTCGGCGACCTGCGAGAGGATGTGGGACCACGTGGCAGTGGGGGCCGCGACCATGATGGCTCTACCCTGGCGGGATTTGGCAATGGCTAATACAATCTCCGGTATGGTTAATGGGTGGTTAATCGGCGGCGCGGCGACGCGACTTCGGGACGGTTCGTGGCGGCCCGATCAGTCTCGGCAGGCCCGGACGGGACGGCTCGACAATCTTCCGCCGGCTCGGTTCCAGTTTCCGAGGCGCTTCGAGCGGTTTCGCCAGGTTATCGACCGCCGACGACCCGACTCCCGGACCGGCCGCGATCGGGCCGGCGTCATCGCGCGGCCTGCGTCGCGGGCGCGGCCTGGATGATCGGCGCGGCTGCGGCCAGGATGGACGCGGCGTCGCGGTCGAGGGGTGGGTAGATGCGCGTGCCGTTGATGATCCGCTTCGTCGCCTTCGCGGCGGCGCCCGACGAGACCAGCGTGCCGCGATCCCAGCCGGAGGTGTAGACCGCCCCCCAGGCGCCCAGATCCAGCACGGTGACGTAGTCGGGCGCGGCGAAGCGCAACCGCCGCTCCGACACGCCGGCGAGATCGCAGACGGCGTTGAAGCCCGCGAACCGCCCCATCGGACGGGCGTGCTGGCACGACATCACCGTGCGATGACCGGCATCGTCCGCCGCAGCCGAGGCGATGTCGCCGGCCGCGTAGACGCCAGCGAGCCCCTGGACGGCCAGGAAGGCGTCGACGGGCAGGCGCCCGAGCGGGTCGAGGGGGAGGCCGAGCGTGCCGCCCAGCGGGCTCGCCCGCATGCCGGTGGCGCAGACACTCGTCCACGCCGGGAGGCGCGTCCCGTCCGCCAGCGTCACCCCGGCGCGATCGACCACACCGACCCGCGCACCGCCGATGCAGGTCACGCCGGCATCGCGCAAGGCCTCGCGGATCCCCGGCAGGGCCGCCGCGCCCATGGCGCTCCCGACCTCGCGCGCGTGGTCGATCAGGATGGTCCGCACCGGACCCGTGCCCCCGGCCCGGTCCCTGGCAGCGGCGAGCCGGGCGGGCAGCTCGCAGGCGAGTTCCAGTCCTACCAGGCCGCCGCCGATGACGACGGCGGTCCAGCGGCCGGCCTCATCCGGCCCGCCCGCGTCACCGAGGCGATCGAGATGCGCCGCGAGGGCCTGGGCCCCCGCGAAGGTGTCGACATCGAAGGCGCCCGCGAGTCCCGGGATCTCGGGGCGCCACAGCAGGCTGCCGGCGGCGAGGATGAGGCGGTCGTACGCCAGCGTCTCGACGACGCCCGACGACGCGGTGGACGACGCCGCGGACTCGACCGTGACCGTGCGCGCCACGGGATCGATGTCGATCGCGCGCGCCTCGCGGCGTTCCACCCCGATCGGCCCGAGAACGTCGTCGAGGGGCACGCGCAGGGCGCTGAGATCGGTCTCGTAGCAGCGGACCCGGATGACGTGGAACGGGTCCGGCGCGATCACCGTGACCGCGACGCGGTCGCCCAGGCCGAACTCGGTCCGGGCGCGCGCCGCGGCGGCGGCGGCCCACAGACCGGCGAAGCCGCCGCCGATCACGACGATTCTCGAGTCCATGGCAGAGTTCCCCCCGTGCCGGAGTCGTCGAACTCTGCACGTCGCTCGGCGATGCGGCAACGGTTACAGTCCTGGCGCGGGCGAGGATCGCTTCCGACAGTCGAGCGCCGGCGGTTCGGCCGTCGTGGCAGCCGCCACCCTGGCGCGCTCTCGGGCGCCGGAACGACCCGTCAGCCCGCAGCCGCGGTCTCGCGAGCGTGCGGGCCGCGCGCTGCCGCCGCGCGGCTCCAGCGTGGCTGCGGCGCGGCCGGGGAGGACAGACGCCGCTCCTCGCGCGCGCGGACGCGTAATTTCTTCTCGTCTTGGGTCGGCCGACCGAAAATTCTTGCTTCGACACCGCGAAGTAGAGAAAGCCCTTTTGTTGACTCCGCGACCGGCCGACAGGATCTTGTATTCACAGTCACGCCGAGGGCCGCGCAGGTACGATGAAGACGCAGGGGCGGACCGGGCGTGATCCCGCAGCCGGGGGATGTGTCGGCGCGGATCGCGCGATCGGGGCGGTCCCGGGTCTCGGGCGCGCCGGACGCGCCCGGCCGAACGTCTCGCCGACGGCGCCGCGCCCCTGAACCCAGCCGCCCGGACGAGACCGCTCGGGACCGCGCCGCGGCGCGGATCCCCTGCCCCGCGCCGGCCCCGCACCCCGCCCTCCGTTTCGCCACGACATCAGGCCCGACCATGCGCTCCACCCGCCGATCCCTCCTGGCCGCCGGCCTCGCCCTGGCCTGCCTCGGCGCGCTCGCGCCGCGCGAGGCCCGCGCCGACGACCCGAAGGAGATCCGCTTGGACTGGGCGACCTACAACCCGGTCGGCCTGCTCCTGAAGGAGAAGGGCTTCCTAGAGGAGGCGCTGGCGCCGCGGGGCATCAAGGTCCGCTGGGTCCAGTCGCTCGGCTCCAACAAGGCCCTCGAGTTCCTGAATGCCGGCGCCATCGATTTCGGGTCGGCGGCCGGCGCGGCGGCCCTCGTGGCGCGCAACAACGGCAACCCGATCAAGGCGATCTACGCCTACTCGCGCCCCGAATGGACGGCGCTCGTGACCCGCAAGGACAGCGGCATCACCAAGCCCGCCGACCTGAAGGGCAAGCGCGTCGCCGTCACCCGGGGCACCGATCCGCACATCTTCCTGATCCGCGCGCTCCAGGGCGCCGGCCTCACCGAGCGCGACGCCAAGCTCGTGCTGCTGCAGCACGCGGACGGGCGGACCGCCCTCGACCGCGGCGACGTCGATGCCTGGGCCGGCCTCGACCCGATGATGGCGGCGGCCGAGATCGAGAACGGCGACGTCCTGGTCTACCGCGACGCCGCGGCGAACACCTGGGGCCTGCTCGACGTCCGGGAGGACTTCGCCACCGCCCATCCCGACCTCGTCCGGACGGTGATCGCGGCCTACGAGCGGGCGCGCGCCTACGCGCTGGCCAACCCGCAGGCGCTCGCGGCGGCCCTCGTGGCGGCCACCAAGCTGCCCGAGCCGGTGATCGCCCGGCAGCTCGAGCGGACCGACCTCTCCCAGCCGGCGATCGGCCCGGCACAGGCGCAGTCGATCAAGGCGGCCGGCACCGCCCTGCAGCAGGCCGGGATCATCCCGGCGGGCACCGACGTGTCCGCCGCCGTCGACGGGCTGCTCGACACGCGCTTCAATCCCGTCGCCGGACAGTGAGCGGCCGCGTGCCGCTGCTGCGGCGGGGCGGTCGCGCCGGCCTGGGTCTGCTGCTGCCGCTCGTCGTGGCGATCGGCTGGGAGCTCGCGGTCGCGAGCGGCGCGGCGTCGGGGCGGCTGCTCCCGCCGCCGAGCCGGATCGCCGCGACCCTCTGGGCCCTGGCCGTCTCGGGCGATCTCTGGATGCATGTCGAGGCGACCCTCGTGCGGGTCGGCCTCGGCTTCCTCTGCGGCGCGGCGGCCGGGATCCTGGCCGGCGCCCTCGTGGCCACGGTCCCGCCGCTGCGCTGGCTCCTCGACCCGAGCCTGCAGGCGCTGCGGGCCGTCCCGTCGCTCGCCTGGGTGCCGCTCTTCATCCTGTGGTTCGGCATCCTGGAGACGCCGAAGGTCCTTTTGATCGCCGTGGGGGTGTTCTTCCCGGTCTATGTCGGCGTCTCGGGCGCGATCGCCTCGGTCGACCGCAAGCTGGTCGAGGTCGGCCGGATCTTCCGCCTGTCCCGCCTCGCCCTCGCCCGCCGGATCCTGCTGCCGGCCGTGCTGCCGGCGACCCTGGTGGGCCTGCGCACGGGGCTCGGCCTCGGCTTCCTGTTCGTCGTGGCGGCGGAGCTGATGGGCGCCTCGGAGGGGCTCGGCTACCTGCTGGTGGACGGGCAGCAGTTCAGCAAGCCCGATCAGATCGTGGCGGCGATCATCGCCTTCGCCCTCGTCGGCAAGGCGGCCGACATGGCCCTGGTCACGCTGACTGCCCCCCTGACCCGGTGGCAGGATACCGTGCGGGACAGCCTGTGACCGCGGCGCCGCTGCGGAGGCGCGCGGCGGACCGGGAGGCCGCCCCGCGCCGCGATCCCCACGCCACGCCCGCCGAGAGACGCAAGTGCTGACCGTCGACGACCTCTCCAAGACCTACGCGGACGGCACGCAGGCGCTCGCGGGCATCGACCTGTCGGTCGAGCAGGGCGAGATCGTCGCGCTGATCGGCGGCTCGGGCTGCGGGAAGACGACCCTGCTCCGGCTGATCGCGGGGCTCGACCACGCGAGCGCGGGCGCCGTCGCGGTCGACGGCGAGACGATCCGCGCGCCCCATCCGAGCGTGGGCGTCGTCTTCCAGGAGCCGCGCCTGCTGCCCTGGCTCGACGTGGCCGGCAATGTCGGCTTCGGCCTCGCCGACCTGTCCCGGTCCGAGCGCCGCGCCCGCGTCGCCCACGCCCTGGAGCGCGTCGGGCTCGCCGAGCACGGCGGTCGCTGGCCGCGCGAGCTGTCCGGCGGCCAGCAGCAGCGCGTGGCGATCGCCCGCGCCTTCGTGGCGCGGCCGCGGGTGCTGCTCCTCGACGAGCCGTTCTCGGCCCTCGACGCCTTCACCCGGAAGGGGCTGCACGACCAGCTCCTCGGTCTTTGGGCCGAGTCGAAGCCGACGATCCTGATCGTCACGCACGACGTCGGTGAGGCCGTCACCCTGGCCGACCGGGTGGTGGTGATGCGCCCGCGGCCCGGGCGCCTCGACGAGACCGTCCCGGTCGCGCTCGCCCGGCCGCGCGAACCGGTGTCGGCGACCTACGAGGAGGCCGTGCGCCGCGTGCTCGCCGCCCTCGACCACTCCCTGCGCCCGGCGACGGGCAGCCGGCAGCCCGCGCCCGAGACCCGCGCGAGCTGGTGGTAGGGCCGCCGGCGATCCGCGGATTCAGGACCCGACCGCGGTCAGTTCCAGATCCGCGGGGTCCGCGCGCCGGAACCGGGCGTAGCGCAGCGCCATAACCGGCAGGACCAGCAGGTTCAGCACCGTCGAGGTGATCAGGCCGCCGAGGATCACGAGGGCCATCGGGCCCTCGATCTCGCGGCCGGGCTCCCCGGCACCGAGCGCCAGCGGCAGCAGGCCGAGGCCCGTCACCAGGGAGGTCATCAGGATCGGCACCATCCGGTCCGCGGCGCCCGCCGCCGCCGTGGCGGCGTCCCAGGCGCGCCCGTCCCGGGTGACCATCTGCTCGTAATGGGCGATCAGCATCACGCTGTTGCGCAGCGAGATGCCCGACAGGGTCACGAAGCCGACGATCGAGCCCAGCGACAGCACCCCGCCGGCGAGCGCCACGGCCGCGACGCCGCCCACGAAGGCGAAGGGCAGGTTGACGAGGACGAGGAGCAGGTTCGCCGCCGAGCCGGTGACGATCGCCAGCAGGACCACGATGCCGAAGCCGGCCATCCCGGCATGGACCAGCAGGTCGCGGCGGGCGGCCGCCTGCGCCTCGGCGGCCCCCGAGAAGGTCACGTAGACCCCCTCCGGCAGCCGCACCTCGCGGGCGATCTTGCGCTTGGCCGCCGCCACGAAGCCCGCGACGTCGCGGTCGGCGACGTTGGCGGTCACCGCCTGCACCCGCTGCGCGCCGAGATGCTGGACTTGGTAGCGGCCGGCGCTCTCGTAGACGTCGGCGACCTGCGACAGCCGGACGTAGCGCCCGCCCGGCGTCCGCAGGGGCAGGTCTCCCACCGCGCTGAGCCGGTCCCGCACCCGGGCGTCGAGGATCACCAGCACGTTGAACACTGCGTTGCCGCGATAGGTCTGGCCGACCGTGTCGCCCTGGTAGGCGGTGCGCACGGCCTCCAGCACCTCCACGGGGTCGAGCCCCCAGTGCCGCAGGTCCACCGGGCGCAGCGCCACCGTGACCTGCGGCAGCCCGGCCGGCGAGGCCTGCTGGACGTCCCGGGCGCCCTTCACCTCCGAGAGCTCCTGCGCCACCGAGCGGGCGGCCGCCTCGATCCGGTCGAGGTCGCTGCCGACCACGTTGACCACGACCGGCGCGGTGAAGCCCGAGACCGTCTCCTCGATGCGCTCGGTGAGGAAGGTCTTGAGCGAGAAGGCGGCCCCCGGGAAGCCGGCGATCAGCTGCCGGATGGCGCCCTCGACCCGGCGCTGGGCGGCGCCGTCGAGCCCGGGCTCGAGGTCGATGTGGATCTCGCTGTAGTGCGGCCCGGCGGTGTCCTCGGCGGCCTCGGCCCGGCCGATCTGCGCCGCCACGGCGCGCACCCCGGGGATCTCCTTCAGGTCGCCGGTGATCAGCGTCCCGAGCCGCTCCGATTCCTGCAGCGCGGTGCCGGGGATGGCGACCATGTGCAGGATCATGTGCCCCTCCTTCAGGTCGGGGAGGAACACCGCGCCCAGCGTCGGCAGGATGGCGGCGCCCGCGAGGGTGACCAGCAGGGCGCCCGCCATGGCGACCCGCGGCACCCGCCCGATCCCGGCGAGCAGCCGCAGGTAGGCGGCGCGGCTCCAGCGCACCACGGGCGGATCGGGCGGCGCGGCGCCGGCGTCGCGCCCGATCCGGCCGCCGAGGAGCAGGAGCGCCAGGGCCGGCGTGACCGTGAGCGCCACGAGGAGCGAGGCGACGACGGCCGCGATGTAGGCGAGCGCCAGCGGCCCGAACAGGCGGCCGGCGACGCCGGTCAGCGCCAGGACCGGCAGGAACATCAGAATCACCGCGAGGGTCGCGTAGGCGACCGAGGTCCGCACCTCCAGCATCGCGGCGAGCACCACGCGGGGCAGGCCGCGGCGTCCGCCCCGCGACTCCCGCAGCCGGCGCGCGACGTTCTCGACGCCGATCACCGCGTCGTCGACGACCTCGCCGATGGCGAGGGCGAGGCCGCCGAGGGTCATCGTGTTGAGGCTCTCGCCCCAGGCCTGGAGGGCGAGGGCGGCGGCGATCAGCGACAGCGGGATCGCCGTCGCGCTGATCAGGGCCGCCCGCCAGTCCGCGAGGAAGACGAGGAGCACGACCACCACCAGCACGCCGCCGAGCGCCAGCGCCTCGATCACGTTGCCGGTGGCCACGTCCACGAAGTTCGCCGGCCGGAACAGGTCGGCCCGCAGGCTCACGCCGTCGCGCTTCAGGACCGGGCGCAGCTCGTCGAGGGCCGCCTCCAGGCGGGCGGTCACGGCGCGGGTGTCGACGCCCACCTGCGCGCCGACCATCAGCAGCACGCCGGGCCTGCCGTCCACGAGGGCCGCGCTGATCGCCGGCTCGGGCGCGGCCGTGACGGTCGCCACGTCGGAGAGCACCACGCTCGCCCCGCCGTCGTTGTGGAGCACGATCTGCCCGAGCGCCTCCGGGGTGAGCGACTGCCCCTCGGTCCGGAGCAGGACGCGCTGGTTCGGCGTGTCGACGAAGCCCGCCCCGCGCACGCCGGTCCCCTTCCGGGCGGCCGTCAGGACGTCGTTGAGGCCGATCTGGAAGCGGATCAGGTCGTCGGGGCGGACCTGGATCTGCAGGGCGCGCACGCCGCCGCCGTAGATCGAGACCTGGGCGATGCCGGGCACCGCCTGGAGCCGCCGCCGCACGGTCCATTCCGCGACCTGGCGCAGGTCCATGGCGTCGCGGGTCTCGGAGGTGAGACCCACGAGGAGCACGGTCAGCGTCGAGGAGGTCAGCGGGGTCATGGCGGGCGCCGCCACGCCGGCCGGCATGCGGCCGGCGATCGCCGCCAGGCGCTCGTTGACCCGCTGGCGGATGCGGTCGACGTCGCTGCCGGACCGGAACGCGGCGGTGATCACCGACAGGCCCTGGATCGAGGTCGATCGCAGGGTCTCAAGGCCCGGCAGGCCGCCGACCGCCACCTCGACGGGCTGCGTGACCAGCACCTCGACCTGCTCCGAGTCGAGACCCGGCGCCTCGGTCTGGATGGTCACGGTCGGCGGTGCGAATTCCGGGAACACGTCGTAGCGCGCGCCCGAGAGGGCGTAGAGCCCGAAGACGAGGACGGCGCAGGCGAGCGCCAGGACCACCCTGGGCAGCCGGACGGCGAAGCCGACGAGGGCCGCCTGCGGACCGCCGCGACCGGCGGCAGCGGGCGGCTCAGTCATCGTCGTCGCCCACGACGCGGATGCGGCTCTTCATCTCCTCGGACAGGAGCGCCTGCGCGCCCCGCAGCACGATCTCGCTGCCGTCCGCCAGATCCTCGACCACGAAGGCGTCGGCCGACATCGGCGCGTCCGGCCGGACCGGGTGACGCACGAAGGCGCCGTCGCCGGTCCCGCGATACACCCAGGTGCCGCCCTCGCCGTGGACGACGGCGTCCTCCGGCACGAGGACGCCCTTCACCGCGCGCGGCGCCGGCAGGAACGCCATCGTGCTGGTCCCGGGCAGGAGGCCGCTGTCGCCGGAGACGAGGTAGAAGAAGCTCTGCCCCTGGATCCGCGGATCGGTCCGCGTCGCCGGCGAGACCAGCCGCAGGGCGACCCGCTCGCTCTGCGGCGGCACCTCGGCGAAGGCGGCCTTGGGCGCCTCCGGCAGGGTCTCCCCCGGCGGCAACGTCACCTGCATGAGGAAATCAGCCCGCTCGATCAGGCGCGTCACCAGCGGCGACCGCTCGATGATCGCCTTGCCGAGCACCGGCCCCCATTCCTGGCGCGCCGTCGCCGCGAAGGTGCGCAGCTGCGATTCCGCCACCGTGACCGACGCCTGATCGGTGAGGAGCGTACCCTCGGCGGTCTCGATCTGCGCCACCGCCACCACGCCGGCGCCGAGGGTCCGCGCCCGGCGTGCGGCGCTGGCCGAGACTTCGACCCGGGCGCGGGCGGTCTGGAGCGCCGCCACGGCGCCGGCGTAGCTGTTGGTCAGCTCGGTGATGCGGGCGAGGTCGAGGACGCTGCCGTAGGCGGTCAGTTCCTGGCGGTGGAGGACCGTGGGACGCGCCTCGGCGACGAGACCGATCCGGGCGCGCTCGGCCGGCGTCAGCCGGACCAGGGTCCGGCCGTCCTCGATCGCGGTGCGCGGCGCGGGGAGTTGCGCCGCCGCCGACAGACTGTCCCGTCGCTCCGGGATCAGCGCCGCGACGCGCGCCCGCACCTCGGCGACGATCGGGCCGGCATCGGCCCGGAGGCGCTCGCCCGTCGGCGTGACCGCGAGACCGGCCGCCGCGAGCAGGACCCCTCCGATGAGCAGCAGCGCCCGGCGACCACGCACGTCGCTCTCCTCCCCTGGACCGATTGCCGAATCTACCCGGTTTCGGTGCCAAATACACCCGAACTCGACCAGCTCAAACTGTCACGCTCGGTTGCGCTCGTGGGTCGGGCCTCGCGGGTGGTCGGGAACGCGAAAGCCCGCCTCGACGGTGCGAGGCGGGCTTCCGGTCTGCTGGGATTATGTCGGTTCGGATCAGCAATCGTTGCCGGAGACCGGGGCGGTCTGCCGATCGGCGGCGGCCTTGTTCATGGCGCCGACCGTGCCCGGCGACGCGGGCTGGTTGCCGCCGGCCAGGTTCGCGGCGGCCGGATCCGTCGAGTTCGACTTGGAGCCGGCGTCCGTCTGGGCCTGACGGTCGGCGGTCTGGTTGGCGCCCACGTTGTTCATGGCACCGACCGTGCCGGGCGACGCGGGCTGGTTGCCGCCAGCGAGATTCTTGCTCGACTTGTCGGCGTCGGAGCTCTTGGGATTCGATGCCTGCTGATCGGGGCTGTTCGACTTCGTGGTTCCGGTGTTGCACGGGGCCGCGAGGGCGGGACCGGCAGCGAGGGCCATAAGCGCAACCGCACCGGCCAGGTGAGAGACCTTCATCAAACGCTCCTCCAGGATTTATCGATCTCCCAAGTGCCTAATCATCCCGTGAGTTCCGTCGCGACTGCCCAGATCTTCGATTGAGAGCGGGCCGCACACCGGATTTCGGTACCTTCGACGGGGATAAATGTATGAACTCAGACAGTGGCGCCGAAGATACCGGGCCGCTCACGTCGCGGCGGCCGATCTTCGGTGCGGCATCTTATCCCGCCAGGCCCGGCTGAGCCGTTTCATACGGCCCGGCGGGACCGCGCATCGACCCGGTCGTCCCTGAGCAGCGCGCCGCCGCTACCTCGTTTGGTCGAGTTCTTGAGTCCGGAATGCCCGGGATAGCGTCGAGTCGCGAGGGGGCGTGTCCGCGGCAGCCTCGGGCGGTGTCAGGCCGCGGGCCGGATGGGACACCGCCTCACCCGGGGCGTCTGAGATCGAGCGATGGCGTTTCCACGACACTTGACGGGCCTCGGACCCGGTCCTGCCGGCGGCCTCGCTTGGTCGCCGGGCGGGCCGTACGGGACGGATCACCGCTGGGCCCATCCCGGCAATCCGGGCGATGGCGGGGCCGAGGCCATGCCGCGGCTCGGCGTGGCCGCCGCCGCGTGGATCGTGCTGTTCCTCTTCGCCCCGGTGGTCGGCGAGCAGATCAAGCTGCCGGGCGTCGACAAGGCCATCTGGATCGGCAGCGACCTGATCGCCTTCGCGTTCCTGGTCATGCGCCGCGACCTCGCCGCCACCCTGTTCGGCAGCCGTCTGCTGCTGCTCAGCTGGCCGCTCCTGGCGATCGCGTCCGCCCTGTGGTCCCTCACGCCCGGCCTCTCCGCCTATCACGGGCTCCAGCTGCTCGCGACGATCGTGGCCGGCATCACCCTGCGGACGACGATGGGCCTGTCCCGCCTCGTCAGGATCGTCTTCCTGGGCCTCCTGGCGGGACAGCTCCTGTCGGCCTTTCTCACGGTGGCGGCGCCCGCCCTGACGCGCGGGACGGACGGCAACTGGGCCGGGATCTACTCGCACAAGAACGTCCTCGGATCCCTGTCGAGCCTCCAGATCCTCTGCGCGGCCTGCCTGTTCCTGCAGGGCTGGAACCGTCTCCTGACCGCGTTCGGATTCTGCCTGGCCCTGGCGCTCCTCGTGTCGACGCACTCGGCCACGGCCCTGGTGGCCGCCGCCGCGGGGCTGTTGCCCCTCGCCGCGATCTTCGCGTGGCGCCAGGGCAAGCACGTGACGGGCTTCTGCCTCGGCATCGCCATCGCCCTGGCGGGCGTCGGGATCCTCGTCGTCGCCGCGCGGGGCGCCGACATCTCGGCGAGCGTGCTGTCGGATCTCGGCAAGGACACCACGCTGACCGGCCGCACCATCCTCTGGCAGTTCGGCCTCGAACAGTTCTGGCGGGAGCCGCTCATCGGCATCGGCTACAAGGCCTACTGGGAGAGCCCGCTCACCACGGCCGCCTACCTGCACTTCGTCACGAAGCAGAAGCTGTGGTTCTTCCACAACAACTTCATCGACACGGCCGTGGCGTTCGGGATCGTCGGCCTGGTCCTCTTCACGGCCGCGCTGCTCGACACCGCGCGCCGGGTGATCGCCCATTTCGCGCGCTCCTCCGGCTACGTCGAGGCGTGGCCGATCCTGTTCATGAGCCAGCTCTTCGTCCTGGTCTGTTTCGAGTGCCCGCTCTTCGTCAATCACGGTCTCCACCAGCTCCTGCTGGCGGCGATCCTGCCGGTGGTGCGGTCGCCGACCGTCGACGGGAGCGACCCGGCCGCCCGCGACTGACCTCGCAGGTCCGAGCGCCGTCCGGACCCCGGCGCAGATCCGGACGGCCGGAGTCGGAGGACGCGGCCGGGAGGGATCACGGCCGCCGTACGCGGCCGGCCCGACAGGCCCCATCAGAGGTGACTACGATGTACTGCTTCGGGATCTCCCTGCCCCGGTTCCGCGAACGGCACGCCTACCTATCCCGGCACCTCGCCGAGGTGTGGGGGCCGCGCTGCGAGATCACCGGCTATGAAGGCCCGGTCCCGGATCCCAACGCCCCGTTCCAACCCGACCTGACGGCCGGTCAGATCGGGTGCGCGCTGTCCCACATGAGCGCCTACGAGCGGATGATCGCGCTCGACCTGCCCCACGCGCTCATCGTCGAGGACGACGTCGTTCTGCCGCCGCAGATCCATCAGATCGTGGCCGGCATCGAGGCCGCCTTGCGGCCGGGCGACGTCGTCCTGCTCTTCAATTGGGCCGAGACGGTCGGGCCGTTCAGCTCAGTCGACACTGTCACCATCGGCGAATACCGGTTGTGCCTGCCCATGGACATGAGCAGCCTCGGCACGGCCGCAGCCTACGTGATCACCCGGTCGGCGGCCGAGGGGATCCTGCGGGCCAACCGCCCGGTCGCGGTGACGTCGGACAACTGGGCCTACTTCTTCGAGCGCGGCGCCCTGACATGCGGTCGCGCGCTCGTTCCGAACGCCGTCTCGCGGAAACCGTTCGAGTCGACCATCTTCACGTCCCGCTCCAGGATCGCGGCCTTCCTGAAAGGCAGCCCGATCCTCAAGCCCCTCTTCGCCGCGCGCCGACGCGTCCTGGCGGAGCGGGTCGCCGCCAAGCTGACGTTCGTCGACGAGACCTCACCGCTCGCCGGACAGGCGCCGCGCTGACGCCCGTCCCGCCGCGCTGCGGCGGGGGAGCCCGGGGCCGGGACGGTCGGGGTAGCCGAAAGGCGTAGGGTCGATCGCCCTCTTTGCCGCCTCTCACGCCCCCGTGAAGTGCCAAGCTCTCCGGCGAGGCAGGAGCCCGGGGCGGCAGGACACTTCCGCGGCGGGTCCTCCTCGAGACGCCCGCATGACGGCGGACCCCGTTCGGCCGCTGGCCGCCCCGTCGCCGCGGGCCCTTGAGGATGAGAGGTCGTCGCTGCGCGCAGCGGCGGTCGCACCAGCGCGGCGGAAGACAGACGATGAGCAGCACGCTCCCGATCACCGGCCCGGACAAGTCCCTCGACACCGCCCTGCGACGCCTCGTCCGGCCAGTGGCGGAGCGGGCGCGCTATTACCTGATCCTGCTCGCGCAGATCGGCGCCCTGCTGGTCCTGCTGAAGATCTCGCACGGCGTCACGGCGATCAACAACTACTACGGCGTGGTGCTGCCCGTGGCGCTGGCCCTCGCGATGACGCGGGTGCGCTTCGCCGCCGCCGATCTCGCGTCGGTCCGGCTGCTGCAGATGATCGGCGTGATCGCGGGCGGCTACGCGCTGATCCACTACCCGCTCTTCCCCGTCATTCTGCCCGGGGCGAAGGCGACCGTCGCCGTCACGGCCATCGCGGTGCTGTGGGTCGCGGCCGTGGCCGGCGGCGTGCTCTGCCTGCGCTGGCCCTCGCTCGCCCTGATCAGCGCCACCTATCTGGTCTGGAGCAAGCAGGCGGTCATCCGGGTGACCGGCCTCTGGCACGGGCACATCATCGACGTGGTGCCGCTCGCGGAGGTGAGCTTCTGCCTCGTCGCGGGCCTGCTGATCGCCCACGGGACGGCGCGTCTGCGCGACTGGCACGGGCTCGGCGCCGCGGCGCGGTCGGACGTCGCGTCGGCCAGCGCGATGTTCTCGAAGGTGCTGATCGCGGCGGCGATCAGCATCCACCTCGGCAACTACTATTCGTCATTCCTGGCCAAGGTCACGCTCGACGACGGGCCGTTCTCCTGGCTGCTCAACAACGATCCCGGCAAGATCTTCATCGTCGGCCTCGACAACAACCACGTCCCCTACGCCGGCTGGCCGGTGCTGGTGGAGGCGATGCGGACGATCCTGAGCCACTCGAGCGCGCTGACCAACACGCTCATCCTGGTCGGCCAGGGCATCGCCCTGGTGGGGATCCTCATGCCGCGCCGCTGGCTGCTGCTGCTGCTCCTCGGCTTCGACGTGATGCACCTGTCGATCATCGTGCTCATGGGCGCCAACTTCGCCCCCTGGATCATGCTCAACCTCGCCATCGCGGCCGTCGTCGTGAGCCGGCACTACGAGCGCCCCCCGGTCTCGGTCGGGATCCTGTCGGTGCTGTTCATCCTGACCGGCAACACGTTCATGACCCAGGCCTGGCTCGGCTGGTACGACACCCTGGCCAACAACAAGATGTACTTCGAGGCGGTCGACCGGACCGGCCAGCGCCACTACGTGCCGACCAACTTCTTCACCTTCTACTCCTACCCGTTCGCCCACATGGCCTACGGCGCGCCCGACGCGGCGAACGCCTTCGCCCTCGACAACCCGAACGGCGGCACGCAGGTCTTCCGCAAGGTCACGGCCTCGACGACCTGCGACGTTCCCGTCCTGACCGCGCCGGACGGCCTGGGTCAGGAATACTCGAAGTCGGAGATCGACGGGCCGGCGCTGGACGCCTACGTCCGGGGCTACCACCGCCTCGTCAGCGCGATCCGCGACAGGACGGGCCTGTTCCCCTACGCGCTCTATCCGCACCACTTCTTCGTCCCGCTCCAGTACGCCGCCGGCTTCGACACCCTCGCCATGGCCGACATTGTCGCCTACGTGTACCGGCGCGAATCCGTCTGCTTCAGCATGCAGGACGGCGTCCCCGTCCGCCGCGTGGTGTCCGAAGCCGAGCACAGGATCGACCTGACCCCATGACCGCCCCCTCGACCGAGGCCGCCCTGACGGTGGTCTACGACGGCGAATGCCCGTTCTGCTCCAACTATGTGCACCTCATGGCCCTGCGCCGGTCGGTCGGCACCGTCGCCCTGGTGGACGCCCGGAGCGGGGGTCCCCTGGTCGACGAGATCGCGCGGCGCGGGTACGACCTCGACGAGGGCATGGTCGTCCGGCACGGCCCGGACCTCTATCACGGCGCGGACGCGCTCGTCCTGCTGTCGCGCCTCAGCGACGACCGGGGCGCCGCGAGCCGGCTCCTCGCGCGGCTGCTGCGCAGCCCCGGACGCGCGCGGCTTCTCTACCCGGCGATGAAGCTCGGGCGGCGCGTCACGCTCCGGATGCTCGGCCGGACGCGCCTCGCGCGGCCCGGCGGCGCGCCGGCCCGCTGAGCGGGCGGCGCTCCCGCGCCTCCCGCCGGCCCGGACCGACCTAGAGCCGTATCCGACCATGTTGCAACGGTCGGGAAGGACGGCGAGCCCGGTCTCGCCAGCCGCACCAGGCCCCCTCTCCCGTGCGGGAGAGGGGTAGGGTGAGGGACGCGAAGGATCAGGACTGAACAGGCCGCCGATGCGCGTACAGGCCGCGACGCTTCCGGACTGTTCTCAGCCCTCACCCTGTCCCTCTCCCGTGCGGGAGAGGGGACCCGCGCCTCGTTCGGCACGGGCTCGCCGATCGCCTGCGTCCCAACCCGATCGGGAACGGCGCTAGGCCCGGGCAGGCGCGCGCGTCAGCAGCGTCCGCGCGCTGTGCCAGGCGAAGGCCAGGACGCCGCTCAGATTGGCGGTCACGATGGCGCGCCACGTCAGGCCGAGCCGCGCGTCGAAGCGCGGGCCGCCGACCAGCTCGCGGGCGGCGTTGCGGGCGGACCAGTACAGGTGCTTGATCAGCCACGGGCTGCGGCCGATGTGCTTGGCGTAGAGCGCGCCGTTGCCGAACTGGTAGTTCCAGTGCAGCCGGTCGATCGTGCGCGGGTCCCGGCGCCCGTGGAAGTGCTTGACGCTCATGTCGGGCACGTACTCGACCGCCACGCCGGCCGCCCAGCCGCGGTAGATGAAGTCCGTGTCCTCGGCCGCGCGGAACGTCGCTCCGGGGCCGAACGCCGCGTCGAACCCGCCGATCCGCTCGATGACGGCCCGGCTGCAGGTCATGTTGCAGCCGTGGACGAAGCCGCCGGGATGGGCCGGATACGTCAGCCGGCTGGCCAGGGCCTCGGTCTTCGTGGTGAAGTCGATGTCCTGGGTCGATCCCAGTTCGACACGGCCACCGCGGATGACGCTTTCCGTGTCGCCGGCATAGTGCGCGATCAGATCCCGCAGATACTGGTCCGACACGACGCAATCGTCGTCGATGAACGCGATGATGTCTCCGGACGCGCGCGCGATCGCGGCGTTCCGAGACCCGGCGACACCTGGGCGCGCCTGCGCGAGGAGCAGAACGTCGCGTCGATCGATCGAGACAGACGCGGACCAGCGCTTCAGCGCCGCGTCCGTTCCGTCCTCGGACCCGTTATCGACGACGATGATCTCGGCCTCAGCTTCCGGCGCGGCCTCGATCGCGCGGACCACCGAGTCGAGCGTCTGCAGAAGGGACGCTACACGGTTGCGCGTACATACGATGAAGCTGATTTTCATTTGGCATTATCTCATAAATACTGCCAGAGTTGCGACCTTCTAAAACGAGTCACAGACAATGTATAGTAATATTATTGCACTTCCTCGATCCGTGCGCCGTAGGGGCGGCTACGCCTTTTGGATGCGGAACCGAATGTCGTGCAGTTGTGGCGGCGCAATAATCGGCGTCCTCGACGCACAGCGGCGGCCGATTGGACCATCTGCAGGGCTATAGAAAAGTCCAGATCCGCGCCGATATACGGCAATGATCTCGCGCATTCGATCTCACTGATCCGTCAATCCGGGAACATCTTGCGGAGATTTACTGTTCCATCGTCGACAACGCGAAATAGGGCACGCGCGCACCGTGAACGAATGCGGACCGGCGGGCCTTTCGACCGGATACACAAGTTGTTTAGCGGCGTCTCAACCCGAAAAATCAGATCATCCCGGCCATGCCGCCCGCCGCTTGCACATTCGGAAATCTTCGTTCAGCCGCGGCATACGGAGGGGCCAGGGCGCACGGGGCGCAAAGTGCGTTCGGCAAGATCAATCTATCACGCTCCGATTCATGACGCGGACTGATCACGGAGATGTGCGCCCGATACAGTAAAAACAGAGTCTCGCTCGCGGGAGCAGGCGAGCTCTCGGGCCTCTCTGCAGCGCCTGATCTGCACGGCGGGCCGACCTGACCTCGGCCATCGGGCGTGCGCCGGGTCCTCCGATTGGCCAGCTGCCGCGGCCCACCGCGCACTGTTAAGCCGTCCTGACCGATCGCGCCCTGTCCGCAGCCGGCGCCGCCGCCACCCCCTGTCGCGTCCGAAGGATCCCATGGCAGAACTCCGAGAGGGGCCGGAAGCGACGGCGCCGCCCGCGTTCTCGAAGCGGCGCAGCCTGGCCTGGATGGGATTCTGCCAGGGCGGGCTGTTCCTGGCACAGTTCGGCACCTCGCTGGCGCTCGCGCGCCTGCTGACGCCCCACGAGACCGGCATCTTCAGCCTCGCCGCCGCCATCGCGGGCCTGCTGTCCACGCTGCGCTCCTGCGGCCTGTCGAGCTACATCGTCCGGGCGGATAGGGTGGACGCGGCCCTGCTGGCGAGCGTGTTCACGGTGAACCTCATGCTGTCGGGCGCGGCGGCGATCCTGATCCTGGCCTTCAGCGTCTTCGGCAGCGTCCTCCTCGGCGAGCCGGAGGTCCAGCGCGCCCTGGCCGTTCTCGCCGTCGTGCCGCTGGTCGGCGCGCTGGAATTCCGCCCGGCCGCCATGATCGAGCGGCACGGCAATTTCCGCGGCGTGGCCCTCATCAACATGCTGCGCGGGCTCGTCGCCAGCGGCGCGATGCTGGCGCTGGCGCTCCTCGGCTTCAGCTACATGAGCCAGGCCTACGGGCAGGCCGCGGGCGCCGTCGCGGCGGCGCTGGCCGCGAACGGCCTCGGGCTGCGCTACGTGTCGCTGCGCCTCGGGCTCGCGGGCTGGCGCGAGATCCTGACCTACGGCGGCCGCCTCTTCGCCATCGCGGGGGTCGCGGGGATCGCCGGCCGGATGGGCGACCTCGTCCTCGGGCGGATGCTCGGGCTCAGCGCCCTCGGCCTCTACTCCCGCGCGGCGAGCCTCAACACCCTGATGTGGGACCACCTGCACGTGGTGATCACCCGCATCACCTTCGTGGACCTCGCCAACCAGCAGCGGAACGGACAGTCCCTGCGCGCCTGCTACCTCCACACGCTGCGGATGATCACCGTCCTGCTCTGGCCGGCCTTCGCGGGCGCGGCCGTCCTGGCCGGGCCGATCGTGCGCGTCCTGCTCGGGCCGGGCTGGGAGGGCGCGGCGCTGCCGTTCTGCCTGCTGTCCCTGGCGGCGATCGTCCTGACCTCGCTCAGCATGACCTGGGAGGTGTTCCTGATCCGGGACCAGACCGCCCTGCAGGCGCGGTTCGAGTTCCTGCGCCACGGCGCCGGTCTCGTGATGTTCAGCATCGGCTGCCTGTTCGGCCTCGGCGGCGCGGGCGCGGCGCGGATCGGCGAGGCGTTCCTGGCCGTCGGCCTCTATCGGCCGCATCTCGAGCGGATGACCGACACGTTCCGGCGCGACTACGCCCCCATCTACCTCCACGCCGCCGCCCTGACGGCGATCGCCGTCGCGCCCGCCATCCTGGTGATGTCGGCCTGGGGCTGGTCGGCCGAGACGCCGCTCCCGAGCCTCGCGGCCGCGATCGCCGCGGGCATCGCCGGCTGGGTCTGCGGCCTCTGGTACCTGGACCATCCCCTGGTCGCGGAAGCGCGCCTGCTGCTCGCGCACATGCGCCCGGCCCGCCCGGCCACGACCGTGTCGGATCTCTAGAGCCGTTCCCGATCACCCCGAGACGGGGGCGATCGCCGGGCGCGAGGCGCGGGTCCCCTCTCCCGTACGGAGGGGACAGCCGCACGCTTGCGCTTCCGCGCGGCGGGGCGCGATATGGCCGAGCACGGCGGCGAGGCGGGACGATCGCGGGATGGCGGATTTCCGCAGCTTGGAGGTGTTCTACTGGGTCGCGAAACTCTCGAGCTTTCGCCGCGCCAGCGAGAAGGTGAACACCACGCAGCCGGCGGTCTCCCAGCGCATCGCGGCCCTGGAGCACGAGTACGGGACGCTGTTCGAGCGCCGCAGCCGGGACGTCGCGCTGACGGAGCGGGGACGCCTGCTGCTCGGCTTCGCGGAGCGGTTCCTGGCGCTCCAGTCCGAGATGAGCGCGGCCCTGCACGAGACCGGCCGGACGCGGGGCACCCTGCGGCTCGGCGTGTCCGAGACCATCGTCCACCTGTGGCTGTCACGCTTCATCGAGCGCATGCGCGCCACCCATCCCGGGATCGGCGTCGACATCACGGTCGACATCTCGCCCAACATGCAGGCCGCCCTCGTCGCCGACGAGATCGACCTCGCCCTCCTCGTCGGCCCGATCACCCTGCCGAGCTTCGCCAACCGGCCCCTGTTCAGCACCCCCGTCGCCTGGATCGCCGCGCCCGGCCTGCTGCCGGGCGACGAGCCCCTGAGCCTCGGCGCGCTGCTGCACCACCCGCTCATCACCTACCCGCGCAACACCAGCCCCTACGTCGAGCTCCGCGACCTCGTCCTCCAGGAGAACCTCCTGCCGAGCCAGATCCACACGAGCGCCTCCCTGGCCACAATCGTGAAGATGGGCGTCGAGGGCCTCGGGATCTGCGTGATCCCCCCGGCCGTGGTCGAGGCTGAGCTTCGTGCCGGCAGCCTGCGCGTCCTGCCGGCCGAGCCGCAGCTCTCGGACCTGACCTTCACGGCGATGCACACCAAGCGGCCGGCCCACCACTTCGTGGCGGACGCGGCCCGGCTGGCCCAGGACGTCGCAGAGACCTGGGCCGCCGGCCGATAAGTCCGGTTTATCGCGCCCCATTCGCAATCACGATTGGCCTGCTCCGCGGCGCGATGGGATCGTTGCCTCAGGAAATGAATCGCTGAAGCGATCGGGATCTTGCGGAATACGGACGGCCGACGCGGCCGCTCCGGCGCGCGACGACCAGCCAGGGAGATCAACGCGGTGAGCCAGCACGCGGGCGCCGACGGCGCGCCACCTGTCTTCGCCGACGCGGCGGACGCGCGGCGCGCGATCCGCGCGGGTCGGTTCCGGGGCCACACCTCGGGTCTCGTCCCCGCCCACGCGCAGGGCAACCTGATGATCCTGCCCCGGGCCATGGCGGAGGATTTTCACCGATTCTGCCAGCAGAACCCGAAGCCCTGCCCGATCCTCGGCGTCTCGCAGCCCGGCGCCCGCGCACTGCCGACGCTGGGGACCGATCTCGACCTCGCCACCGACGTCCCCGGCTACCGCGTCTACGAGGGCGGCGCGCTCGTGGCGGAGCTGCCCGACCTGACCGGCGTGTGGCGGGACGACCTCGTCACCTTCGTCCTCGGCTGCTCCTTCTCGTTCGAGGCCGGGCTGATCGAGGCGGGCATCCCGCTCCGGCACGTCGCCCTCGGCCGCAACGTCGCGATGTACCGGACCTCCATCGCCACCCAGCCGTCGGGCCCGTTCCACGGTCCGCTCGTCGTCTCCATGCGGCCGATGAAGGCGGCGGACGCCATCAAGGCCGTGCAGGTGACGGCCCGGATGCCGGCGGTCCACGGGGCGCCGATCCATCTCGGCGACCCGGGCCTGATCGGCATCCGCGACCTCGCGCGGCCGGATTTCGGCGACCCCGTGCCGATCGAGCCCGACGAGATCCCGGTCTTCTGGGCCTGCGGGGTCACCCCCCAGGCGGTGGCGATGGCGGCGCGGCTGCCGCTCTGCATCACCCACGCGCCCGGTCACATGCTGATCACCGACCTCCTCAACCGCGACATGCCGTTCCTGTGACCCTCCCGGCCGCGCGGCGGCCCGTCCGCAAAGGAGTTGCGCCATGTGGGTGAAAGACACGAGTCCGGCGGAGCGCCGGGTCCTGGGCGCGGCCTTCGCGGGCTACGGCGTCGATGCGTTCGACTACATGATCTACACGTTCCTGATCCCGACCCTGGTCGTGGTCTGGGCCCTGACCAAGGTCGAGGCCGGCAACATCGCCACCGCCGCGCTGGTCACCTCGGCGATCGGCGGCTGGGCGGCCGGGATCCTCGCCGACCGCTACGGCCGGGTCGTCGTCCTGCAGGGCACCGTCGCGTGGTTCACCCTGTTCACGGTGCTCAGCGGCTTCACCCATTCCTACGAGCAGCTGCTCGTGACCCGCGCGCTGCAGGGCTTCGGCTTCGGCGGCGAGTGGTCGGTGGGCTCGGTGCTGATCGCCGAGACGATCCAGGCCCGCTACCGCGGCAAGGCGGTGGGGCTCGTCCAGTCGAGCTGGGCGGTCGGCTGGGCCTGCGCGGCGATCGCCTTCTGGGCCGTGTTCGCCCTGGCGGAGCCGGCGGTGGCGTGGCGGATCCTGTTCTGGCTCGGCGCCCTCCCCTCGGTGCTGATCTTCTGGATCCGCCGCAACATCGAGGATCCCGAGGTCTACCGGCAGACCCGCGCCGCCATGCGGGACGTCGGCGACACCGGCAGCTTCCTCGACATCTTCTCCCGGCCGCTGATCGGCCGGACCGTGCTGGCGAGCCTCCTCGCGACCGGCATGCAGGGCGGCTACTACGCGGTGACGACGTGGCTCCCGACCTACCTGAAGACCGAGCGCAACCTCTCGGTCCTGAACACCAGCGGCTACCTGCTGATGCTGATCTTCGGGTCGTTCGTCGGGTACCTGACCAGCGCCTGGCTCTCCGACCGGATCGGGCGCCGCCTGGGCTTCGTCCTGTTTGGGTTCTGCGCCGGCATCCTCGTCCTGGCTTACACGCTGATCCCGATCACCGACCCGGTGATGCTCGTCCTCGGCTTCCCGCTCGGCTTCTTCCTCTCCGGCGTCTTCTCCGGGATGGGCGCGTTCCTGAGCGAGCTGTTCCCGAGCCGGATCCGCGGCTCCGCGCAGGGCTTCTGCTACAATTTCGGCCGCGCCACCGGCGCGATCTGCCCGGCCGTGGTGGGCCACCTCAGCGGCTCGCTGACACTCGGCATCGCCATCGGCGTCGTGGCGGCGGGTGCCTATTGCCTCGTGATCGTCGCGGCGCTTCTCTTGCCGGAGACGGCGGGCCGCGCGCTCGACTCTCGCAGCGCGGATCCGGCCGAGCCGGAACCCGTTGCGGCCCTATGAGACCCGATCGGCACGCGGAGCGGCGGCGATGACCAGCGTGGACCTGAATTCCGACCTCGGCGAGGGCTACGGCGCCTACGCCTGCGGCGACGACGCGGCGATCCTCGGGATCGTCACCTCGGCCAACGTCGCCTGCGGCCTCCACGCCGGCGACCCCGAGATCATGGCCCGGACCTTCGCGCTGGCGAAGGAGCGGGGCGTCGCGGTCGGCGCCCATCCGGGCTTCCCGGACCTCTGGGGCTTCGGGCGGCGGCGGATGCCCTACAGCCCCGCCGAGATCGAGCGGCTCGTCGCCTACCAGATCGGCGCCGCGCAGGCCCTCGCCGCCTATGCCGGCCACCGCATCACCTACGTGAAGGCGCACGGGGCCCTGGCCAACGTCGCCGCCGAGGAGCGGCCGGTGGCCGACGCCATCGCCCGCGCGGTCCGCGCCGTGGACCGCGAACTCGCCCTGCTCGCCATCGCGCTGACCGCCCAGGTGCCGGCGGGCGAGGCCTGCGGCCTCGACGTCCACCAGGAGATCTTCGCCGATCGCGGCTACACGCCGACCGGCCTGCTGATCCCCCGCAGCCAGCCCGGCGCGATGATCACCGATGCCGGCGAGGCGGCCGACCGCGTCCTGCGCATGGTCGAGGCGGGCGCGATCCTCACGGCGGACGGTCAAACGCTGCCGACGCCGATCCGCTCGATCTGCGTCCACGGCGATTCCGACCACGCCGTCGCCACGGCGCGGGCGGTGCGGACCCGGCTGGAGGGCGCGGGCGTCACGCTGGCGTCGTTCCGGCCGTGAGCGCGGCGCTGGACAAGCCCCGGCTCCTCGACGCCGGCGAGGCGGCCCTCGTGGTGGAGTTCGGCAGCACCGTCGACCCGGCGATCAGCGACCGGGTCCTGGCCCTCGACGACGCCCTCGGGGCGGACCCGCCGGAGGGGCTGCGGGAGCGCGTGCCGACCTACCGCTCCCTGATGCTGCACTACGACCCGCTGGTGCTCGACCGCGAGACGCTCGCCGAGCGGGTCCGGGCGCTGGTGGCCGGCGCGACGGCGCGCGCGGCGAGCCCGAACCTCTGGACCCTGCCCTGCTGCTACGACGCCCCCCACGGTGAGGACGTCGCGCAGGTCGCCGAGCGCAGCGGCCTGAGCCCGGAGAGCGTGGTGTCGACCCACGCGGCCACGACGTTCCGGGTCTACATGTACGGCTTCGCGCCGGGCTTCGCGTATCTCGGCGGCCTGCCGGAGCCCCTAGCGGTGCCCCGGCGGCCGAGCCCACGGCCGCCGCACCCGCGCAACGCGACCATGATCGGCGGCGGCCTCGCCGCGGTGGCGACCGTGCCGATGCCGACCGGCTGGTACGTGATCGGCGCGACGCCGGCCCGCCTCTACGCGCCGGAGCGCGAGCCGAGCTTCTTCGTCGGCGCCGGCGACCTGATCCGCTTCGAGCCCGTCGATGCCGCGACCTTCGACGCCCTCACGGCGCGCGAGGCGGCGGGCGAGCCGGTGGCCCGCCGCGGGGAGGCGCGCTGATGCCCGCCCTCGTCATCGACTCCGCCGGGCCCGGCATCACCCTGCAGGACGGGGGCCGGCACGGCTACCTGCGCTACGGCATCACGGCCGCGGGCCCGATGGACCCGCTGATGCACGCCGCCGCCAACCGCGCGGCGTCGAACGCCCTCGACGCCACCGCCATCGAGATCTCCACCGGCGGCGTCACCGTCTCGGCGCAGGAGGGCGCCGTCGGGCTCGCCCTGCTGGCGCCGGGCTTCCGCGTCGCGCTGGACGGCGTGCCCCTGCCCGACACGGTCGCGCTCACCCTGGAGCCCGGCCAGACCCTCGCCGTGCGGGCCGGCGATGCCGGCGCCTGGGGCTACCTCGCGGTCGCCGGGCGGCTCGACGTGGCGCCGGTCCTCGGCTCGGCGGCGACGCATACCCGCTCGGGGCTCGGCGGCCTCGACGGGCGCGGCCTCGCCGCGGGCGACCGCCTCCCCGTCGCCGAGGGCCGGACGTCGGACGGAGCGCCGCAGCGGCTCGTCGCGCCCTGGCTCGCCCGGGACGGCCGGGAGATCCGGGTCGTGCTGGGCCCGCAGGACGATTACTTCGCGCCCGACCAGGTCGCGGCGTTCCTGGCCGGTCCCTGGACGGTCTCGCCGCGGGGCGACCGGATGGCCTGCTTCGTCGACGGCACGCCGCTGAGGCACGCCAAGGGGCACGACATCGTCTCCGACGGCGTCGCCATGGGGGCGATCCAGGTCCCCGGCAACGGCCTGCCGATCATCCTGATGGCCGACCGGCAATCCACCGGCGGCTACCCGAAGATCGCCACGGTCATCGGGCCGGATCTCGGGCGGCTGGCGCAGGTCCGGGGCGGGGCGAGCCTGTCGTTCCGGCGCGTCTCGGTGGCGGAGGCGGTCGCGGCGCGGCGGGCCGAGCGCGATCTCCTGCGCGAGGCGATCCCGCGCGAGCCGGTCATCCGCACGGATTTCGCGTCGGACTTCCTGCTCGGCCTCAATCTCGTCGGCGGCGTCACGGACGGCCGCGCCTGAGCGCGGAGCGGCTGCGCAGGGGCGAGCGAGCGTCTAGAGTGCGGGACCGGTCGAGTCCCCGGCCCGAACCCCGACACAGGAAAGCCCGCACGCATGGCGCACGCCGTTACCGCCCCGGGAACCCCGCCCGCCCGCAGCAACGAGCCCCTGAACGCCGACAGCGTGCGCCGCGCCCGGATCGACCTCGCCGCCTGCCTGCGCTGGGCCGCCCGCAACGGGCTGGAAGAGGGCATCTGCAACCATTTCTCGGCGGTGCTGCCGGAGCGGCCCGACCTGTTCCTGGTCAATCCCTACGGCCTCGCCTTCGCGGAGGTCACCGCGTCGAGCCTTCTCCTCTGCGACTTCCACGGCAACGTCGTCGAGGGCGACGGCCAGCCCGAGGCCACCGCCTTCCACATCCACGCCGAGCTGCACCGGCTGAAGCCCCGCGCCCGGGCCGCGTTCCACACCCACATGCCCTATTCCACGGCCCTGGCCATGCTGGAGAGCGAGCCCCTGGTGTGGGCGGGCCAGACCGCCCTGCGCTTCTACGGCCGGATCGCCGTGGACGAGGATTACAACGGTCTCGCGCTCGATTCGTCCGAGGGCCGGCGGATCGCCGAGAGCGCCGGCGAGGCGGACGTCGTGTTCTTGAAGAACCACGGCGTGATGGTGCTGGGCGAGACGATCGCGGAGGCCTGGGACGACCTCTACTACCTGGAGCGCGCCGCGCAGGCGCAGGTCCTGGCGATGAGCACGGGGCGCGCACTCAAGGCCGTGCCCGAGGCGATCGTGCAGCGCGTGGCGGCCCAGGAGGCGGCCGGGCGCGCCGAGAGCGCCCGCCTCCACCTGGAGAGCGTCAAGCGGGTTCTGGCCCGGGACGAGCCCGCCTTCCTGGCGTGAGCGCCCGTCAGGGCGCGGCCCGGACCCGGTCCAGCAGCGCGGCGTCGGCGTAACCGTCCGGCGGCAGGCCGACCGACCCCTGGAAGGCGCGCAGCGCCGCCCGCGTCTTCGGGCCGATCTTGCCGTCGACCCCGCCGGTGGCGAAGCCGCGCTCCGTCAGGCGGGTCTGCAGGTCGCGCCGCTCGTCGCCGGTGAGGGGCCGGTCGCCCCGTGGCCAGTCGTGCACCAGGCCCGGGTCGCCGCGCAGGCGGTCCGACAGGAGCGCGACGGTCAGCGCGTAGGCGAGCGCCGTGTTGTAGCGGAGGATCACCGCGAAGTTCGGCTGCAGCAGGAAGGCGGGGCCGCGGATCCCGGCGGGCAGGATCAGGGTCGCCTCGGCCGTGTCCGGCAGGGCGCGGTCGCGGGCGGGCCTCACGCCGAGCGCCCGCCACGCCGCGACGGTGCGGACCGTCGTCTCGTCGGCGAGCGCCGCGTCGAAGGTCTCGGGCAGAACCGCCTCGCTGCCCCATCCCGCGCCGGGCTTCCAGCCGTGGCTGCGCAGGTAGTTCGCCGTCGACGCGAGGGCGTCCGGCACCGAGGTCCAGATGTCGCGCCGGCCGTCGCCGTCGAAATCGACCGCCTCGCGCTGGTAGACGCTGGGCATGAACTGCGTGTGCCCCATGGCGCCGGCCCAGGACCCGGTCAGCCCCGCTTGCATCCGGTCGAGGGGCGCCTGGTTCCAGGCCAGGATCTGGAGCGCCGCCGCCAGCTCGTCGCGCCAGTACGTCGCCCGGGCGGGATCGCTGCAGCCGAGCGTCGCGAGCGAGCGGACGACCGGCTTCACCACCGCCGGGTTGTCGAGCACGGCGCCGTAGCTCGATTCGACGCCCCAGAACGCCACTAGGATGTGGCGGTCGACCCCGTACCTGGCCTCGATGGCGGCGAGCGTGTCGGCGTGCTCGGCGAGCTTGCGCAGACCGGCCTCGACGCGGGCCGGCGTGACGCTGGCCTCGATGTAGTCCCAGATCGGTCGGACGAACTCGCCCTGGCTCTGGGTCGCGGCGATCACGTCGGGGTCGGGGGTGAGCGCGGCGAGCTGCGCCTCGGCGAGGCCCTGCGGCACGGCGCGGGCCGTGACCCAGGCGATCAGGTCGGTCCGGCAGGCCTCGAAGGCCTGCGGCGCGGCCGGCAGCGACGGGTCCGGCCCGGCGGCGAGCGCCGGCATGGCCGTGCCGATGACGAGCGCGGCGCCGGTCGCCAGGACCGCGCGCGCGGCGCCGCTCCGGGTCGCGGGCCGCTTCGGCGCAGCGCGATCGTCCATGGGCATCTCCGGTGATCCAGACGGGCGCGGCGTAGCATACCACGCCGGCAGCGACACCTTCGAGACGCGGTCCGTCGCGACCCCGGGGCTCGCCGCGGCGCGGCGGCGCTCCAAGTCGCGTCACATCAGCCCGGCGGCCCGGAGACCGACCCGTGATGCATCCCGCTTCCCTGACGGCGATCGGTGCGGCCGTCCTGGCCGCCGGACCGGCCAGCGCCCTGGAGGTCACCCGCAGCCGCGACATCCCGGCCCCGCCCGCCGCGGTCTGGGCGCTGGTCGGCGATTTCTGCGCGATCCAGAACTGGCACCCGCAGGTCCAGCGCTGCATCCTGTCGGGCGAGGACGAGGATGACGGCATCCGCGCGCAGATCCGCGGCCTCGTGGTGAAGGGCGGCAAGGGCACGATCGCCGAGGTCGAGACCGCACGCGACGAGACTGGCATGAGCTACAGCTACAGCTTCATCCAGGGCCCCCTGCCGGTGCGCGCCTACAACGCGACGCTGGCCGTCCGTCGCGACGGCGCGGGCTCCACGGTGATCTGGAGCGCGACCTTCGACGCCGAGGGCATGAGCGACGCCGACGCCGTCGCCGACATCACGGGCGTGTTCGACGCCGGGCTTGCCGGGATCGCCCGCGAGGCGGCCAGATAGACCCCCGCCGAATCGGCCCGCAGCGCGAAAAATCGCCCGCCGGGCGCCGCGAGGCCTCGCCGCGGGGCCGTCGCGGACCGATGTGAGCGCCGTCGGCGCGACCGCGCGCCCGGCTCGATTCCCAGAGGCAGCCTCAGGAGGCCGAGACCCGCATGCGCCGTCACCGCCACGCCAAGATCGTCGCCACCGTCGGTCCCGCCAGCTCCGCCCCGGACCAGCTCCGCGCCCTGTTCCTCGCCGGCGTCGACACGTTCCGGCTCAATTTCAGCCATGGCCTCCAGGCGGATCACGCCAAGGTCCACGCGGCCATCCGCGCCCTCGAGAAGGAGGTCGGCCGGCCGATCGGCATCCTGCAGGATCTCCAGGGGCCGAAGATCCGCATCGGCACGCTCCAGGGCGGCCGGCTCGATCTCCAGGCCGGCGAGACGGTGCGCTTCGTCCTCGACGGCGCGGACGGCGACAAGCAGGCGATCCCGCTGCACCACCCGGAGATCTTCGACGCCGTCGTGCCGGGCCAGGAGCTCCTCATCGACGACGGGCGGGTTCGGGTGCGGGTCACCGGGCCCGAGCGGACCTCCATCACCGCCGAGGTCGTCACCGGCGGGCCGATCTCGAACCGCAAGGGCGTGAACCTGCCGGGCACGCTGCTGGACCTGTCGCCGCTGACCGAGAAGGACCGGGCGGACCTCGCCTTCGGGCTCGACCTCGGCGTCGACTGGGTCGCCCTGTCGTTCGTCCAGAAGCCGTCCGACGTCATCGAGGCGCGGGGGATCATCGGTGACCGCGCCGGCATCATGTCGAAGATCGAGAAGCCGCAGGCGCTGGAGCGGATCGCCGACATCATCCGGCTCTCCGACGCCGTGATGGTCGCCCGCGGCGACCTCGGCGTCGAGATCCCGCACGAGGACGTGCCGGGGCGGCAGAAGGAGCTGATCCGGGCCTGCCGGCTCGCCGTGAAGCCCGTCGTGGTGGCGACCCAGATGCTCGACTCGATGGTCAACGCGCCCGCGCCCACCCGGGCGGAGGCGTCGGACGTCGCCACCGCCATCTACGACGGCGCCGACGCCGTGATGCTCTCGGCGGAATCCGCGACCGGCCGCTACCCAGTCGAGGCGGTGGCGATGATGGACCGGATCATCCGCAGCGTGGAGGGCCACAAGCTCTACCACTCGATCGTCGCGGCCTCGGAGCCGGGCGAGGAGGAGACGCCGCCCCACGCGGTGGCAACCGCCACGGCCGACCTCGCCGAGGCGGTGCGCGCCGCGGCGATCGTCGCCTACACGGCGAGCGGGACGACGGCCGCGCGGGTCGCGCGCAAGCGGCCCGCGGCCTCGATCCTGGCCCTGACCCCCAACGTCGCGACCTCGCGGCGGCTGAGCCTGCTCTGGGGGGCGCACAGCGTCCTGACGGAGGACGTCGACAGCTATGAGGAGATGACCTCGAAGGCCTGCCACCACGCCCAGGACGAGGGTTTCGCGCGGCCGAACGACGTCATCGTGGTCACCGCCGGCATCCCGTTCCACACGGCCGGCAACACCAACAACATCCGGCTGATGCAGGTCTGAGGCGCCCGATCGGGCGCCGGGCTGGAACGCGGCCCGCGCCTGACCCGTTGATGGGGAAGCTGCGCCATTTGGGCGCGAAACCGGAGGGCCGACCCATGAACCTGATCGGACGCATCGTCACCAAGATCCTCGGCAACGAGAACCGCCCCGTCGATCGGGACGACCGGAACGCCAGCACGGCGACGCCGCTCGGCCGCCTCGTGACGAAGATCCTGGGCAAGTAGCGGCACCGTCCGCCGCGCGCCCGGACGGGGCGCGCGGCAGCACCGTCCGGCGATCAGTTCGCCACGGCGCTGGCGGTCTCCCTGAGCACCGGCGCGGCGGGGATCGAGTGCTGCCAGAAGGTGCCGGTCCGGCCCTTCTCGTAACCGGCCTCGTACAGGGCCCGCATGTAGGCGGTGTCGAAGCCCTTCGCGGCGGACGCCTTGGGGCCGTTCTCGTCGATGTAGGTGAGATTGAAGCCGATGCCGTTGGTGCGGGCCAGCGCGTACGTCGCCGTCAGCGTCGCGCGGGAGCGGGCGCGGCTCGCGGTCGTGAAGGAGCGCTCGACGATCGAGAGCGTGTTGTCCTTCGTGACCTCGAATTCCGGCTCCAGGCGGCCGTTGATCACCACGTAGATCTCGGCCTTGCCGCCGGTGCGGATCCGCCCGTCGCGCAGCAGCAGGGTCTGCGGCAGGGTGAAGACGGGGGTCACCACCGAGCCGTCGACATGCATCTCCTGGAAGCGCGCGTCGCCGGCCGAGACGTCGATGAGCTGGGGCGGGAACACCGCCGGGATGCTGGCCGAGGCCGCCAGCACGTCGCGGAACAGCTGGCGGGCGTTGGGCACCCCGCTCGCCGCGATGGCGCCCATGTTCCAGATCACCGCCCGCTGGGAATCGAGGTTCGTCGTCACGACCAGCAGGCGTCGGCCCTTGGCGTGCTCCTCGGCCACGGCCTTGAGGAGATCGTCCGTGACGTAGCGGTCGATGAGGTTGCGCAGGCGCCCGTCGCCGAACAGGCCCGAGCCGAACAGCACGTTGGCCAGGTTCGGCGAGGCCACCAGCTCGCTGGCGACGCCGCTCGTGTAGAACTCGGTCAGGTAGGGGTCGTAGGCCGAGCCCAGGAAGGCGAAGGGCGCGATCAGCGCGCCCGTCGAGACGCCGGAGACCAGGGTGAACTCCGGCCGCTTGCCGGACGCCGTCCAGCCGTTGAGCACGCCCGCCCCGTAGGCGCCGTCGCCGCCGCCGCCCGACAGGGCCAGGTAGGTGAAGCCCTTGAGGCGCCGCTCCGGGTTGGCGGCGAGCGCCGCGATCGTGTCCACCGACGCGTCCGCGAAGACGCGCGCGCCGGGGATGCCGGGCACGGTGGCGAAGGCCGCCTGCTCGGCACTGTAGGGGGTCCGCGGAACGCTGCCGCAGGCCGCGACCTGACCCGCCAGCCCGAACGCCACCGCCATGCGCAGGCTGACCTGACGAACACCCATCGTCACTTCCTCGAACCGCGAAACGCGCCCACTCTGCCACACGGAACGAGCTTGGCCGTATCGCCTGTTCCGTCTTAGCCGGCTTCGGAGGAACGATAAGGCCGCGCTGTTGCGGTGGGGTCACGATCCCACGCGATCGGGGCGCAAGCGTGGCCGCTGCGGCGGGCGGGCCGGACGGTGCGGCGCCGTACCGGACCGCGCCGACCCTGACCGGACCGGGCCGGCCCGGGTCATTGCCGGTGGACAGGCGTCGCGGCGGCCCGTGCCCGGCGACCGCCCGCCCTTGCAACGTTCGCGAGCGCCGCGCTAGGGTTCCCCCGTGGCCTGGCGAGACAGGGTGTCGCACGCGATGCGGCAGCCGGTGCGCGAGGGCGCGGTCTGCGCGGCGACACGGCCGGCCGGTACAACGGCTCCTGTCGGCCTGGAAGACGCGGACTGGCCTTCGGGAACGCGGCCGAGCCGCAGGGGGCGGAGGGGATGATGGAAGCGGGTCTCGGCTGGACGGACGATCGCGTGGCGCTGCTGCGCCGCCTGTGGGAAGACGGGCAGAGCGCCAGCAAGATCGCGGCGCAACTCGGCGGCGTCACCCGCAACGCGGTGATCGGCAAGGTCCACCGCCTGGGTCTGGCCGGTCGCGCCCGCGGCGGCGAGGAAGCCGCCACCGCCGTCCCGCCGTCGAAGACGGTCGAGATCGAGACCGCCATCGCGGTGGTCGAGACGCAGGCGCCCGAGCCGGTCGCGATCCTGGCCCACCGTCCGGCCCCGGAATTCCCGGCGCCCGCGCCGGCCGCGGCGCCCGCGCCCGTGGCCCTCGCGGTGTCGGAGCGCGTCACCATCATGGACCTCCGGGAATCCATGTGCCGCTGGCCCCTCGGCGACCCGACGACGCCGGAATTCCGCTTCTGCGGCGCCCGCTCCATCACCGGCCTGCCGTACTGCACACACCACGCCGAGATCGCCTACCAGCCCGCCGCCGAGCGGAAGCGCGATCGCCGCGTCGCCTCGTTCCGCTGAGCCGCCGCGCCGTCAGCGCAGCGTCACGCCGGCCTCGCGGAGGACGCGGGCGGTCCCGGGATTGACCCGGTCCGCCGGGACGAGGCCGACGAGGTTCCTCGGCTGCGCTTCGGTGAGCTCCGTCCGCGCCAGCGCCCGGACGATCCGGTAGGCCGTCTCCTCGTCGAGGCCGGGCCGCGCGATCACGAAGCTCCAGGATCCCACCGTCGCGATCGGCTCCGCCTGCCCGGCGAAGCTGCCGGCCGGAACCGTGAGGCGCCGCGTCGCCGCGCCGGGCTGCGCGAGGCGCGCGATGCCGGCCTCGGACGGTCCGAAGAAGCGGGCCCCGCCCGGATCCGCGGCCAGCGCGCGGAAGCCCGGCCAGTCGAGGCCGCCGCCCCAGAGCGCGTCGGCGCGGCCCTCCCGCACCAGGGCCGGGCCGTCGCCGGCCCGGTCGAGCAGGATCGGGCTGATGTCGCGCTCGGGATCGAGGCCCGAGGCGCCGAGGACGCTCCGGCCCATGACGGTCAGCCCGGACTTGTGCGTGCCGAGCACGACCCTGCGCCCGCGCAGATCCGCCACCGAGCGGATCGCGCTGACGGCCGGCACCACGAACAGGCCCGGCGTCGGGTACATCGGCACTAGGACGGTCAGGCCGCCGCCCTCTGCGAGGGCCGGATAGGCGTACTCGCCCTGCACGAGGCCGAGATCGACGCGGCCGGCGCGGAGGAGGCCGACATTCTCGGACGACCCGCCGGTGGCGCGCCGCTCGACGGTCAGGGCCGGGTCTGCGGCCGCGATCGCGCCGGCGAAGGCCTCCCCGAAGGCCGGGAAGCCGCCGCCCGGCGTCGCGGTGGCGAGCACGACGCGGAGCGCCTCGGCGGCGCGCGCCGGCCGCGCCAGGACCAGCCCGAGGCCCGCCAGCAGAGCGGCCCGACGAGTCGGCCGAAGGGGGAGGCCCCGTCCGTCCGTCGGGCAGGACGGTCGGGCAGCGCCGGCCGCGGCCGGACGGGCTGGAGAATAGAATTCCATCAGGAAAGGGCCGCTCAATAAAGGTCTTCCACCCCGCTCCGAAAGTTCGCCCGATTCCGGAAAGAACTTTCGGCAACGGCACTTAGCCCGATTGCTCCGGCCGCGGCAACGCGATATCGCAGCCTCCCGTCCGGGCCGGTCAAGCCTCCCCACGCGAGGGCGATCCCTTGGCGGGGCCTCTCCCGGATACGACATCTGTCCGATCCGTCACCACGAGCAGGAGTTCCGCGATGGCCGATACCCTCAACGCACCGGCGAAGGTCGGCCACGGCCGTGTCTACGGCTCGATCACCGAGACGATCGGCAACACCCCTCTGGTGCGCCTGAACCGGCTGCCCAAGGAGCACGGCGTCGACGCCGAGATCCTGCTGAAGCTCGAGTTCTTCAACCCGATCGCCAGCGTGAAGGACCGCATCGGCGTCAACATGATCGACGCCCTGGAGGCCTCCGGGAAGCTCCAGCCCGGCGGCACGCTGGTCGAGCCGACCTCGGGCAACACCGGCATCGCCCTCGCCTTCACGGCGGCGGCCCGCGGCTACCGGCTCATCCTGGTGATGCCCGAGACGATGTCGCTGGAGCGGCGCAAGATGCTCGCCTTCCTGGGCGCGGAGCTGGCGCTCACGCCGGGCGCGCAGGGCATGAAGGGCGCGATCGCCAAGGCCGAGGAGCTCCTGAAGGAGATCCCGGGCTCGGTCATGCCGCAGCAATTCTCGAACCCGGCCAACCCGGAGATCCACCGGAAGACCACCGCCGAGGAGATCTGGAGCGACACGGGCGGCCAGCTCGACGCGTTCGTGGCCGGCGTCGGCACCGGCGGCACCGTGACGGGCGTCGGCGAGGTGCTGAAGCCGCGCCTGCCGAACCTGAAGGTCTTCGCGGTGGAGCCGGAGGACAGCCCGGTGATCTCCGGCGGCCAGCCCGGCCCGCACAAGATCCAGGGCATCGGCGCCGGGTTCATCCCCGACAACCTGCACACCAACATCCTCGACGGCGTCCTGAAGGTCACCAACCAGGCGGCGTTCGAGACCTCCCGGGCGCTCGCCCGGCTGGAGGGCATCCCCGGCGGCATCTCCACCGGCGGCAACGTCGCGGCGGCGCTGGAGCTGGCCAAGCGCCCCGAGTTCCAGGGCAAGCGGATCGTGACCGTCGCCTGCTCGTTCGCCGAGCGCTACATCTCCTCGGCCCTGTTCGACGGAATCGGCTGAACCCGGCATCGGAGCGGCCTTCGGGCCGCTCTCCTGCGGAGCGCCGATCGAATCGCGCCGGCGCGGATCGCGGCGATGTGGACCCGCGCGGGATCTCGTCCCGCCGGAGACGGACACGATCGTCGCGACCGACGGAATTTTTCAATTATCATAGTCATATAATTATTCTTCTCTGATCAATATTTGTCGTCCCTCGAAAGTATTCTCAGCACAATACCGACTTTCCGGCAATATCCTCGGATCAACACTGCGATCCGCCCTGCCTGGACGCCAGAAAAACTCTCCGCTAACGCCGACCGGCGAACGGACAGTGACGATCTCATGCGCGGCCTCCTGCTTCTCGTGTTCGGCCTCTGGGCTCAGGCGGCGACGGCCCAGGGCTTCGCGGTCCACGACCTGACCGGCCTGGCCGAAGCCGCCCGATCGGCGCTCGGACTGGCGGCCACGGCGCGGGCGGAGGCCGGGTATCTTGGCCTGCACTGCGCCGCCCGCGCGGGCGCCCCGACGATCGCGTTGCGGCTCGGGCGCCTGACGGACGGGACCGAGGCCCGGGTCCGCTCGGGTAGGACGACCCTCGCTGCGCTCGAGGCGCTCTGTGTGCGGCGCAATCCGGATTGCCGGCTCTCGGCCCTGCCCAATGGACCGGCGATCGGCTGGTTGAGCGTGTACGCGCTGGACGGCGGCGCCGGGGCGACCGCGGTCATCCTCCGGGACGGCGATCTGCTCACGATCGAGGCCCGGGCATCGGATCGCGGGGCCGCGGAGGATGCGGCGCGGCGCCTCATGCAGGCCGTCCTGCCCCGGATCGTCGGGCCGGAGACCTGAACCGACCGCCTCCGGTCGCCCGGTCCGCGCAACCCTCCTCGGCCGCCTCCGTTGTCCCCCGAAGAGGCAGAGAGGCGAGCCATGACAGAACAGACCGGACGACCCGCGCGGGAGCGCGCCGAGGCCGCGGCGGCCCGCGAGACCGAGACGCCGCGCGAGAAGCTCGGCCAGATGGAGGACAAGGCGCGGTCCGGCACCGATCTCGGCGAGGCGATCGACCGCGCCACCGCCGCCGTCGGCCAGGACGATGGGAAGCGCTGATGGTCAGGCCGACGAGCGAATCCGGGACGGTCACCCGCAAGCCCGACGACAAGGTCGGTTCGCGCGGGAGCCCGCCCGCCGGGGGCGGCCACCAGACGGCCGATCAGGCGGCGATCACCGACATGGGCTCCGGCGACGCGCCGCGGACCGAACCGAAGGCGGGATGGGGCACGGCCGGAGAGCCGGGGCGCGCGCCGCCCGCGGTCGGCGGCTCCTCGGGCGGCCACTCGGACCAGAAGGCCGCGCGGGGCCCGGCCGCCGACACGAAGGTCGCGGACGGCCACTACCGGGCGGAGCGGGAGAATCGGGAATGACCGAGCGTCGTGAGGCCGGCGCGCAGCCGGACAAGCCGAAGAACGTCGCCCCCGACGCGGTCAAGGACCCGAACGAGAAGACGGAGGGCAAGCCCGGCCAGGGGACGCCCTCCGGCGGAACGCAGAACGACGAGACCGATCCCGGGGGCAGCTGACGCGACCGGGCCGCCGCGGCGGCATGCCCGGTGCGGCGGCGCGCGGGTCAGGAGAGGCGGAAGGGGATCGGCCCGGAAGCCAGCGGGACGTCGCCGGGACGGCAGCCGGTCTCGACGCAGGCGTAGCGGATCGCGTCCTTGCGGCTGCGGAAGATGCCTCCGGCACGGCCACCGGTCTCGACCGCGACCCAGTGACCCTCGCCGTCCTGGCCGACGAGGTACGAGAGCGGCGCGGCGGCGGCCTGCGCGAGCGACGGAAGCGGGTTCAGCGCGACGGGCATCGGTGTCACGGGGTTCACGCGGGCCTCTCGGGTCCGCCCCATCGAAGTACCGCCCCCGGCATAAGGGGTCGATGGGTCCGAGAGCGGCCAGGAATAAGGGCCACATCAGCAACCGGGCCTGAGCGCCCGGTTGCCGGTCGTTCACGATCGATGTCGGTCGCGCGCCTCAGGCGGCGTTCTCCTTCGACCGCTCGGCCCGCTTGCGGTCGTTCGGGTCGAGGATCGCCTTGCGCAGGCGGATCGACTTCGGCGTCACCTCGACGAGCTCGTCGTCCTGGATCCAGGCCAGCGAGCGCTCCAGGGTCATCCGGATCGGTGGGGTGAGGCGCACGGCCTCGTCCTTCGACGTGGTGCGGATGTTGGTGAGCTTCTTGCCCTTGAGCACGTTCACCTCGAGGTCGTTCTCGCGGTTGTGCTCGCCGACGATCATGCCCTGGTACACCTTCCAGCCCGGCTCGATCATCATCGGGCCGCGGTCCTCCAGGTTCCACATGGCGTAGGCCACGGCCTCGCCCTGGTCGTTGGAGATCAGCACGCCGTTGCGCCGGCCCGGCATCTCGCCCTTGTAGGGCTCGTACGCCTTGAACAGCCGGTTCATGATCGCGGTGCCGCGGGTGTCGGTCAGCAGCTCGCCCTGGTAGCCGATCAGGCCGCGGGTCGGGGCGTGGAAGACGAGGCGCAGGCGGTTGCCGCCGGAGGGCCGCATCTCCAGCATCTCGGCCTTCCGCTCGGACATCTTCTGGACGACGACGCCGGAATGCTCCTCGTCGACGTCGATCACGACCTCCTCGATCGGCTCCAGCAAACCGCCGGCCTCGTCGCGCTCGTACACGACCCGCGGCCGCGACACGGCGATCTCGAAGCCCTCGCGGCGCATGGTCTCGATCAGGATCGAGAGCTGCAGCTCGCCGCGGCCCGAGACGTAGAAGCTGTCCTTGTCGGCCGCCTCCTCGATCTTGAGCGTGACGTTGCCCTCGGCCTCCTTGAACAGGCGGTCGCGGATCATGCGGCTCGTGACCTTGTCGCCCTCGGTGCCGGCGAGCGGGCTGTCGTTGACGATGAACGACATCGTCACGGTCGGCGGGTCGATCGGCTGCGCCTGGATCGGGGTCTCGACCTGCGGGTCGCAGAAGGTGTCGGCGACGGTGCCCTTCACCAGGCCGGCGATGGACACGATGTCGCCCGCCTCGCCCACCTCGATCGGTGCGCGCTCGAGGCCGCGGAAGGCGAGGATCTTCGACACGCGGCCGGTCTCGACGACCTTGCCGTGACGGTCGAGGACCTTGATCTGCTGGTTGGGCTTCACCGAGCCCGCGGCGATGCGGCCGGTGATGATGCGGCCGAGGAACGGGTTGGCCTCGAGCAGGGTGCCGAGCATCCGGAACGGTCCCTCCTCGGTCCGGGCCGGCGGCACGTGCTTGAGCACGAGGTCGAAAAGCGGCTCGAGACCGACCGACGGGTCCGCGTCCGGGCTGTCGGCCATCCAGCCGTTGCGGCCCGAGCCGTAGAGGATCGGGAAGTCGAGCTGCTCGTCGGTGGCGTCGAGGGCGGCGAACAGGTCGAACACCTCGTTCACGACCTCGTTGATCCGCGCGTCCGGACGGTCGACCTTGTTGATCGCCACGATCGGGCGCAGGCCGATCTTGAGCGCCTTGCCGACCACGAACTTGGTCTGGGGCATCGGCCCCTCGGCGGCGTCCACCAGCACGATCACGCCGTCGACCATCGACAGGATGCGCTCGACCTCACCGCCGAAATCGGCGTGGCCGGGGGTGTCGACGATGTTGACCCGGGTGTCCTTCCAGACGACCGAGGTCGCCTTGGCGAGGATCGTGATGCCACGCTCCTTCTCGAGGTCGTTCGAGTCCATCGCCCGCTCCTCGACCCGCTGATTCTCGCGGAAGGTGCCGGACTGGGCCAGCAGCTTGTCGACGAGGGTCGTCTTGCCGTGGTCGACGTGAGCGATGATGGCGATGTTGCGCAGTTTCATGGCGGCCCGAAACGGGTTGTGCCGGCTCCCTGGCGGCCGCGCGGCGCGGCCGTCCGCGCCGGTTCAGGTACGGAGTCGTGGTGGTTGCGTCGCAATATAAGGACGCGCGCGCTTGGGCAAGGCCGCTGAGGTCATGGGGGCCTCGCGTGGCCGGGATTGCTGGGGGAAGACCGAGGGCGGAATCCGGCACCGCACGCCTCCCGGCCGCGGGCGCAGGGCTGCTCCGCGCGCGCGCTCCGGCGCCGGCCGGCCTACGAGCGCTCTATATGACGGCGCGACGACACCGCGACAGGCGGAAAGCCGCGTTTATCGGGCTGTATTGGATGAAACCGGATCCCTCGGGTAGCGTATCGACCAGGATCAGGCGTCCGGCTGCGGCGATTCGGCCCTCGGGCCGGCAGGGCGGGCTTTCGTCGGAAGGACACGATGCGCGCGCTTGAGCCGCGGCTGTTCCCGTATATCTGGCGCTACTCCAAGGTCGCGCAGCTCCGGATCTGCGCCGTCGTGCTGGCGTCGCTCCCGTTCTATTTCGCCTCGCTCGACCTGCCGAAGCGCATCGTCAACGACGCGATCACGGGGAAAGCCTACGCGCACGGCGAGGCGACCGCGCCGTTCCTCGAGCTCACCGTCGAGTGGCCCGCCTTCCTGGGCGGCGGCAAGACGCACCTGTTCGAGGGGTTCCAGCTCGACCGGTTCGAGCTGCTGCTCAGCCTGTCGACGCTGTTCCTCAGCCTCGTCCTGATCAACGGCGCGTTCAAGTTCTGGATCAACCTCCAGAAGGGCATCCTCGGCGAGCGGATGCTGCGCCGCCTGCGGTTCCAGCTGTTCTCGCTGATGCTGCGCTTCTCCCCGGAGACGCAGCGGGAGGTGAAATCCTCCGAGACCGCGACGATCATCCGGGACGAGGTCGAGCCGATCGGCTCCTTCATCGGCGACGCGATCGTGGTGCCGGTGTTCCTGGGCACGCAGGCCGCCACGGCGCTGGCCTTCATCATGATGCAGAACATCTGGCTCGGCATCACGGCCGGCGGCATGGTCGCCGTGCAGATGACCGTGATCCCGCGGCTGCGGCGGGAGATCATCCGCCTCAGCCGCCAGCGCCAGATCGCGTCGCGCGCCCTGGCCGGGCGCGTCGCCGAGGTGCTCGACGGCCTGCAGGCGGTGACGCTGAACGACACCGGCCGCTGGGAGCGGGCGGAGATCGGCGGCCGCCTCTACCGGCTCTACGACCTCCGGCTGCGGATCTACCGCCGCAAGTTCGCGGTCAAATACCTCAACAACCTGCTCGCGCAGGTGACGCCGTTCCTGTTCTACGCGATCGGCGGCTACTTCGCCCTGAAGGGTCAGCTCGACATCGGCCAGCTCGTGGCGGTCCTGGCCGCCTACCGCGACCTGCCGCCGCCCCTGAAGGAGCTGATCGACTGGGACCAGCAGCGCCTCGACGTCGAGGTCAAGTACGAGACCGTGGCGGCGCATTTCGGCCCGCAGCGCCTCCTGCCGGCCGAGCACGAATCCGAGCGCGCGGCGCCCCCTCTCGGCGGGCCGCTGCGGCTGGAGGGCCTGCAGCTGCGCGATCCCCAGGGCGGCTCGCTGATCGAGGTCGGCGACACGGAGGTGCGCCTCCCCGGGCAGGTCGCCCTGGTCCCGCCCGGGGCGATCGCGCAGGAGTTCGTCCGCGTGCTCGCCGGCCTCCAGGCGCCGCCCGGGGGCACCGTCCGGATCGGCGAGCACGACCTCTCGACGCTGCCGCGCCGCGACCACGCGCGGCGCATCGCCTACGCGGGCGTCCAGCCCGTGCTGTTCCCCGGGACGCTGCGCGACAACGTCCTCTACGGGCTGCGCGTGCACCCGCTGCGCACCAAGAGCCTCGATCTCAGCAAGGCGCGGATCAACGAGGCGGTGAAGACCGGCAACCCCTGCGACAGCGTCGAGGACCCCTGGATCGACTTCAAGCGCCTCGGCGTCCGGGATGCCGACGAGCTCGACGAGCGCCTGCTCGACCTGCTCGGCCGGCTCGACCTCGGCGACGAGCTCTACCGGTTCGGGCTCGGCGCCCTGAGCTCGGTCGCCCACGACACGCCGGTGGGCCAGCGCATGATCGCGGCGCGGGAGCACCTGCGCGAGCATTTCGCCCAGAAGGGTCTCGCCGACCTCGTGATCCCCTTCGCCCGGGGCCACTACAACGAGCAGGCCACCGTCGGGGAGAACCTGCTGTTCGGCGTCCCCCGCGACCCGACGCTGACGGATCCGCGCCGCCTCGCCGGCGTCCCCCTGTTCCGCGACGCGCTGGAGAAGGTGAAGCTCCTCGACGAGCTCGACCGGATGGGCGTCGCCATCGCCAGCAACCTCAAGGACATCTTCGCCGACGTGCCGCCGGGCCACCCGCTGTTCCGGCGGTTCTCGCTGATCACCCCGGACGCGCTGCCGGACTACCTGCGCCGGCTCGCGCGCCTGCCCGAGGACGGGCGGCTGAGCGAGGCCGACAGCGTGGCCTTCCTGGCGCTGGCCCTCGCCTATGTCGAGCCGCGGATGCGCTTCGGGCTGCTCGACGAGACCCTGGCCAAGCGCATGGTCGGCGCGCGGGCGGTCGTGCAGGGCTTCATGCACGGCGACGACGGCTGCGACGTCGAGTCCTACGACCCCAACCGGATCAACCCGCGCAGCACCGTCCTCGACAACCTGCTGTTCGGCCGCATCGACACGGCGCGGATGCACGGCGAGGCGCTGATCCAGAAGGAAGCCCGCGCGGTGTTCCGGGAGTTCGACCTGGAGCGGCCGATCCAGCGGCGCGGCCTCGAGAAGGAGGTGGGCAACCGCGGCCAGCTGCTCGCCGAGCGGGTGCGGGTGCGGGTCGGCCTCGCGCGGGCGATCCTGCGCGAGCCGGAGATCCTCGTGGTCGACCGGGTGGACGAGCACCTGGAGCGGGGCGTCGACACGCTGCTCGACGTGACCGAGACCGCCCTGCCCCGGGCGAGCCTCGTGGCGAGCCTGTCGCCGGAATCCGACCCGGCCCGGTTCTCCGCGCGCCTGCCGATCCAGAGTGCCGACCGGAGTGCCGAAGCGCGCCTGCGCACGGCGGCGGAATGACGTAAGCGTGACCGGTCCGCGCGGGGCGCGGCCGGCGGTTTACAGGGCTGCCCGTCTCCGGCACAGGATGGCACCCCATGCCAACATTCTCGGACGCCACCGCGACCCCGGACCGGACGATCCCGAGCCTCGCCGGGACGCCGCGCGTGGTGCCGCCGCACCGCGCCCCGCCCGAGCGCGAGCTGCCGCTGTCCGCCTACCTGCGCTCGATCCGCGACAACGCCCTGGCGGGCTTCCCCCGGCGCGCCTTCGAGGAGCCGGTCACCCGCCGGGGCCTGCTCGGGCGGTCGAGCTTCGTGCTGAACGACCCCGAGGCGATCCGCCGGGTGCTCGTCGAGAATCAGGCGAACTACGCCCGCACCACCGGGACGACCCGCATCCTGCGCCCGATCCTCGGCGACGGTCTCCTGATCAGCGAGGGCTCGGCGTGGCGGCACCAGCGGCGCACCCTGGCGCCGGCCTTCACGCCGCGGGCGATCGACGGCCTCGTGCCCCACATCGCCGCCGCCGTGTCCGACGGGATGGAGCGCATCGCCGCCGAGGCCGCGGCGGGACCGGTCGACCTGTTCACGTCCTTCTACCGGCTCGCCCTCGAGATCGCCGGGCGCGCCATGTTCTCGGTGGGGATGGACCAGCACGGCGCCGAGCTGCGGCAGTTCATCGCCGAGTACGCCGAGCGGATGGGGCGGCCGCACCTCCTCGACATCGTGACCCCCCCGGGCTGGCCGGTGCCCCTCGACATGTCGCGCCGCCGGTTCCGGCGGCGGTGGATCCCCTTCCTCGACCGGATCATCGCGGCGCGCCGCGCGGTCGAGGGGGACAGGTCTCGCTCGGGTGACCTGCTCGACCTGCTCGCGGCCGCGCGCAATCCCGATACCGGCGCCGCCTTCACGCCCGACGAGCTGCGCGACCAGGTCGCCACCATGATCCTGGCCGGCCACGAGACCACCGCCGGCACGCTGTTCTGGGCGGCCTACCTGCTGGCCCTCGCCCCGGAGGTGCAGGAGCGGGTCGCCGCCGAGGCGCGGGCCGCCGACCTCACCGATCCCACCGGCTGCCAGAGCGACGGGCGGCTGCCGCTCACCCGCGCGGTGATCGACGAGACCCTGCGCCTGTACCCGGCGGCCTTCGTGGTCGTCCGGCGGGCGCTGGGCCCGGACAACGTGGCGGGCCACGCGGTGAAGGCGAGCGACATCGTCATGGTGAGCCCCTGGGTGCTCCACCGCCACCGGTCGCTCTGGTCGGATCCCGACGCGTTCGATCCGGGCCGCTTCCTGCCCGGCGCCCCGGCCCCGCGGCGCTTCGCCTACCTGCCCTTCGGGGCCGGCCCGCGGGTCTGCATCGGCGCGCAGTTCGCCCTGAGCGAGGCCGTCCTGTCCCTGGCGCGGGTGCTGCAGCGGTTCCGGCTGGTGCTCGACGAGCGCGAGCCGGTGCTGCCGCAGGCCGTCGTGACGACCCAGCCCGATCGCCCCGCGCGCTTCCGGCTGATCCCCCGCGCGCCGGTCAGCCCCTGATCCCGGTGATCGTCGCCGAGATCGCCCGCGGGTCGCGCATCGGCCAGCGGCCGCTCTCCACCTGCGCCAGGAAGTCGTCCAGCAGGCGGTTGTAGGCGTCGGGCTCCTCGACCGAGAGGGCGTGGCCGGTATTGGGCAGCACGGCGAGAGCGGCGGAGGGGATGACCCGCTTGAGCATCAGGCTCGGGGCGAGGCAGGGCCAGTCCTCGTCGCCGGCGACGATCAGGGTCGGGACGGTCATGCGGCCCAGCGCATCCGTGAGATCGTAGAGCGACGGCCGCTCCTTCTGCACGCCGGCCTGGGTGTTGGCCGAGCCGAGGGCCGAGTGCTCGGCGAGCATCCGCCTGAACTCGGCGTGCCCGCGCGGATCCTTGGTCTCGAACTGCACCCGCGTCGGCCCGACGGCGTAGCGCTCCGCGAAGGCCGCCATGCCGTCGCGGAGCAGCATCGCGGCGGTGGCGTCCGCCTCGGCGCGGAACAGCGCCTGCCGCTCGGGCTCCGCGCCGTAGCCGCAGCCGCCGAGGCACAGCGACAGCGCGCGGTCGGGGTGCCGCAGGCCGAAATGCAGGGTCGCGAAGGCGCCCATGGAGATGCCGGCGACGTGGGCCTTCGGCGCGCCGAGATGATCGAGGACGGCCAGGATGTCGTCGGCGGCGCGCGCCTGCGAGTAGGCCGAGACGGCCTCCGGAACGTCGGAGGGCGGGTAGCCCCGGGCGTTGAACGCGACCGCGCGGTAGCGCCGGCCGAAATGGCGCAGCTGCGCCTCGTAGCTGCGGTGATCCCCGGCGAACTCGTGGACGAAGATCAGCGGCGTCCCCTGGCCGCTCTCCTCGTAGTGGAGCCGTATCCCGTCGTCCGTCGTGGCGCTCGGCATGGCGATCCTCTCATCGGCCTCCCCCCGGGTTTCCGAGATGGCGCGACGGGGCGCCCGGTCGAGAGTCGGGACCGGAGTTCGTGGCTGGAACGACGAAGCCGCACCCGGCGGACCGGGCGCGGCTCGTGGATCTCCGTGCCGGCGGGGACGCTCCCCGCCCGGCTCAAGCGGCCTTCTTGGAGGAGGCCGGCTTGACGGCCCCCTTCTTGGCGGCGACCTCGGCGAGCTTCGCGGCCAGCTTGGCGTCGAGCTTGCCCGAGGCACCGAGCGGCAGCTCGATGTCGAGGCCGAGGGTGGAGACACCCTCGCCGCGCTCCAGGGTGACCTTCACCTTGTCGGGCTCGACCGCGACGTGGTTGGCGATCACCGCCAGGATCTCCTCCCGGAGCTGGATCACGAGGTCGGGGCGACCCGACTCCGCGCGCTCGTGGGCGAGGATCAGCTGCAGGCGGTCGCGGGCGACCGCGCCGGAGCTGCGCTTCTGGAACAGGCCCAGGATGCTCACGCCGCCCTCCGCATGAACAGCTTGTCGAGGAAGGACTTGCGCTCGACCGGCAGGCTCATCGGCACGGACTCGCCCTTGAGCCGGCGGGCCGCGTCGGCGTAGGCCCGCGCCGGGGCGCAGAGCGGGTTGTTCAGCGTCACCGGGCAGCCGAGGTTCGAGGCGCGCAGCACCTCCTGGCTCTCCGGGATGATCGCGAGCAGCGGGATCGACAGGATGTCGAGCACGTCCTCGGTCTTGAGCATGTCGCCGCGGTCGGCCCGCATCGGGTCGTAGCGGGTGAGGATCAGGTGCTTCTCGATGTCCTCGCCCTTCTCCGCCTTGGCGGTCTTGGAATCGAGGAGGCCGATGATCCGGTCGGAGTCACGCACCGAGGAGACCTCGGGGTTGGTGACGACCACCGCCACGTCGGCGTGGTGCATGGCGAGCTGGGCGCCGCGCTCGATGCCGGCGGGGGAGTCGCAGATCACCCAGTCGAACTTCTCGCGCAGCTCTTCCATCACCCGGGCGACGCCCGCGTCGGTGAGCGCGTCCTTGTCGCGGGTCTGCGAGGCCGGCAGCAGGTGCAGGGTCTCCAGCCGCTTGTCCTTGATCAGCGCCTGCGGGAGCTTGGCGTCGCCGTTGACCACGTTGATGAGGTCGTAGACGACCCGGCGCTCGGCGCCCATGACGAGGTCGAGGTTGCGCAGGCCGACGTCGAAGTCGACGACGCACACGCTCTGACCACCCTGGGCCAGGGCCGCTCCGAGGGCCGCGGTCGTCGTCGTCTTGCCGACGCCGCCCTTGCCCGATGTGACGACGAGAACCTTTGCCACGCGTCGATCTCCCTTAATCCAGGCTTGCCATTCGGATGTTGCCGCCATCGAGCCAGACCTGGGCGGCCTTGCCGCGCAGGGCCGTACCCATGTCCTCCGCCGTCCGCACGAGGCGGTCGATCCCCAGCAACTCGGGTTCGAATTTGCGGCAGTAGATTCGTGCGCGCGGGTTGCGCGCGGCTCCGGCGATCGCGCGACCGCGCAGGGCGCCGTAGACGTGGATGGATCCGCCGGCCAGGATCTCGGCCCCCGAGGAGACCGAGCCCATCACGGTCACGTCGCCGGTCGGGTTGATGACGCTCTGGCCGGAGCGGACCGAGCCCTCGACGGTGATCGAGGTGACCACCTGCGGCTCCGGCTCGGCCGGGACGCTCGGGATCTCGATCGTCTCGGACGGGTGCCCCTTGACCAGCAGCGGCGGCAGGCCGTCCACCACCGCGTCGGCACCCTCGATGCCCAGGACCGCGATGCCGCGGGCCTTGAGCTCGTTCATGAGCGTCTCGAGCGCGTCCGGCTCGGGCTTGAGCTGGGCGCAGTCCAGGATGACGGCCCGGCCTTTCAGCAGGGTCGGCGAGCGCTTGAGCGCCGCGTCGAGACCCGCGAGCCACTCGGGAAGCGGCGGCTCGGGGGAGAGGGCCAGGGCCTTGAAGGCCCGCCCGCGCAGGCTGAGCGGCCGGGGCGCGGAAGGAGCCGCCGCGGGGGCGGTCTCCGGTTCGATCGGCTCGGGGAGGGTGTCGCTCATGTCCGCCCGTTAAGAGTCCTTACCGGACCATTGACGGCGGGTATGGTTACCGAAGGGTTAAGTTTCTGATCCGGTCGGCAAATTCTGCCGGGATCCTGGTATCGGGGCAGCGGAGGACGGTCTCACGCTCTCGGCCGGGCACGTCGCGGGGAGCCCGGCCTCGGTCTCCGCGGGGACGGAACAGTCCGTTAACCGACGGCGCGGACGGCGCCCTCGGGGAAGCGCTCAACCCCGCTCGAACAGGCTGAGCTTGATCGCGTCCTCCAGGAGCCGCACCTCCACGGCCTGCCCCCGGAAGGCCGGGTCGAGGTCGTCGGCGGCGCGGTAGAGACCATCGATCGCGACCAGCTCCGGCTCGAAGCGCCGACACCAGATCCGCGCCGCCGGGTTGCCGGCGGCGCCGGCGATCGCGCGGCCGCGCAGGGCGCCGTAGACGTGGATCGAGCCGCCCGCGATGACCTCGGCGCCCGACGCCACGGCGCCCAGCACCGTGACGTCGCCCTCGAGGTGCAGCACGGTCTGGCCGGAGCGCACGGGCGCGTCGAGGATCAGCGAGCGGGCCGTCTCCCTGGCCTGCGGCTCGGCCGGCGCGGGCGCGTCCGCGGCCGACTCGTCCGGGGCGGCGACCTCCCCCGCGGGCCGTCCGCCCGACAGGGCCGGCGGGGTCGCGGAATCCAGGAGCGACGGCGCCGCGCCCTCGATCCCCAGGATCGGGATGTTGCGGGCGGCCAGCTCGGCGAGCAGACCGTCGAGATCCTCGCGGTTGAGCCGCAATCCGGACAGGTCGAGGATCACCGGCCGGCCGGCGAAGAAGTTCGGGGCGCGGCGGTTGAGGGCGTCGAGGTCGCCGAACCAGTCGGCGACTGGGGGGATCGGCGCCAGGACGGTGGCCATGAAGGAGCGGCCGCGGAAGCGGATCGGCGGGCGCGCCGGCTCGGATGTCGGCTGGGTCACGGGCGTGTTCGGTGTGCGCGGAAGGGATCGTCTGCATCCATGGGACGGCGCCGCGCCCGGGGCAATCCCGCGAGGGCCGGTGTGACGCCTTGGCGGGCCCGCGGGCGCGTTTCTGTTGTAGAGAGAGCCGGCAGCCGAGCCGGACCGGACCGTTGAGCAGCGTCACCCCGCACGCCCCCGCCCCCTTCGTCGTCGACGACCTGACCCGCGCCAACCAGCGTCGGGCGGCCGACCCGCGCGCCTCGGCCTGGGTCTCGGCCAATGCCGGCGCGGGCAAGACCAAGGTCCTCACCGACCGGGTGGTCCGGCTGCTCCTCGACGAGGCGCCGCCCGGCCGGATCCTCTGCCTGACCTTCACCAAGGCCGCCGCGGCCAACATGGCGATCCGCGTCTTCCGGCTGCTCGGCCGCTGGGTCACGCTGGACGACGAGACCCTCGCCGCCGAACTCGCCGAGCTCACCGGCGAGCGCGCCGGGCCCGAGCGCCTGCGGCTGGCGCGGCGCCTCTTCGCCCGGGCGGTCGAGACGCCGGGCGGCCTCAAGATCGAGACGCTGCACGCCCTGTGCGAGCGGCTGCTCCACATGTTCCCGTTCGAGGCGAACGTGCCGGCCCGCTTCGTGGTGCTCGACGAGGCCAAGGCCCGGGAACTGTTCGACATCGAGATGGCCAACGTCCTGGCCGACGCCGTCGCGAACGGCGACACGCCGCTCAGCGCGGCCCTCGCGCGGGTCACGCCGGAAGCCACGGGCGACACCCTGCGGGCGGCGATCCGGGCGGCCATGCGGGCGCGGAGCTTCATCGGCGACGCGGCCGGCCTGGAGCGGGCCTTCGGGCGGCTGCACGGGGCGCTGGGACTGGCGGCCAAGGAATCCGCCGAGCGGATCGAGGCCGCGATCCTCGAGGGCGGTCCCGGGTGCCGTCCGGAGGAGCGCGCCGCGCTGGTCGCGGCGCTGCGCACCGGCAAGGCCAACGACGAGAAGCTCGCCGACGCGCTCGAAGCCGCCGAGGCCGAGCGGGTCCGCGCGGCCGACCTTCCCGACAGGGCCGAGGCGCTCGCCCTCTACCGGTCGGTGTTCTTCACCCAGAAGGACGAGCCGAAGGCCGACAGCAGCCTCGGGACCAAGGCCGTGCCGGCCGGCGCCAAGGCGGCGCTGCTCGCCGAGCGGGACCGGCTGGAGCCCCTGTTCGACCGCCTGCGCGCCGCCCGGGCCCATGCCCGCACGCAGGCGCTGTTCCAGATCGCCGCCGAGATCCACCGCCGCGTCGAGGCGCAGAAGGCACGCCTCGGCGCCCTCGACTTCGACGACCTGATCCACAAGGCGCTGGACCTGCTCGGCCGCGTCGGCGCCGGCTGGGTCCTGTACAAGCTCGACCGCGGCATCGACCACGTCCTCGTCGACGAGGCGCAGGACACGAACCCGGAACAGTGGGCGATCCTGCGGGCGATCACGCAGGAATTCGCCGCCGGCGAGGGCGCGCGGATCGGCAGCCGCACGCGCTTCGCGGTGGGCGACCCCAAGCAGTCGATCTACGGCTTCCAGGGCGCGGAGCCGCGGGAATTCGCCCTGACCCGCGCGTCCTGGATCGCCGAATCGCGCTCGGCCGGCCTGACCTTCGAGGATGTGCCGCTCACCCTGTCGTTCCGCTCGACCGACCTCGTCCTGCGCGCCGTCGACGCCGTCTTCGCCCTCGACGCCCACAACGAGGGCCTGTCGTTCGAGGACACGGTGCGCACGACCGTCCACGCCAGCGCCCGCCCGGGCGCGCCCGGCGCTGTCGAGCTGTGGCCGATCGCCGAGCCGGAGCCGGCCGCCGAGCCCGATGCCTGGACCGCCCCTGTGGACGCGCCCGAGACCAGCGCTCCCGCGATCGTCACCGCCCGCCGGGTGGCGCAGGCGGTGCGCGCCTGGACCACCGCGGGGGACGCGACCGGCCGGATCTGGCGCCCCGGGGACGTCCTGATCCTGGTCCGGAAGCGCGGCCCCGCCTTCGAGGAGGTGATCCGCGCCCTGAAGGGGCTCGGCGTCCCGGTCGCCGGGCAGGACCGGCTCGAGGTCTCCGCCCACATCGCGGTGGCCGACCTCGTCGCCGCCGGCCGGGCGGGCCTCCTGCCGGCCGACGACCTGACCCTCGCCACCGCCCTCAAGACGCCGCTCGTCGGCCTCACCGACGACGACCTCGTGCGGATCGCCGCCCGCCGCGACCTCGCCGAGACCCTGGAGGATGCCCTGCACCGCCACGCCGCGGCGGGCGACGCGGCCGCGCGGCGCGGGCTCGAGGCCCTGTCGGGCTGGATCGCCCTGGCGGGGCTCCACGGCCCGTTCGGCTTCTACGCCCGGCTCCTCGGGCCGCAGGGCGGACGGGCCAAGCTGGTCGCCCGCCTCGGCGGCGAGGCCGGGGACGCGATCGACGTGTTCCTCGCCGCCGCCGCCCAGGCCGAGACCGGCGAGGACGCGCCGTCGCTGGGCGGCTTCCTGGCCCGCTACGTCGGGGCCGAGGCCGGGCACACGGTCAAGCGCGACCTCGAATCGGGCCGCGACGAGGTCCGGGTCATGACGGTCCACGGCGCCAAGGGCCTGGAGGCGCCGGTCGTGGTGATCCTCGACGGGTGCGAGCCCCTCGGCCGCAACGATCCGCCCCTCCTGCCGCTCCCGGCGACGGAGATCGCCCTGCCGCCGGTCTGGTCGGGCGGGCGGACGCAGGACTGCGCCGCCACCGACGCGGCGCGGGCGGCCCTGCTCGCCAAGGCCCGGCAGGAGCACAACCGCCTGCTCTACGTCGCCATGACCCGCGCGGCCGACCGGCTGATCGTGGCGCCCTTCCGCGGCCACGAGCGCGAGACCGAGGCGGCGTGGTGCCGGATGATCCAGGCCGGCCTGGAGGCGGCACTCGGCGCCGGCCGGGCGCTGGAACTCCCCTACGGGCCCGCGACCCTCTGGCAGGACGGCGCGCCGCCGGAACCCGCCCCCGCCGCGGGGGCCGCGTCGGCCAGAGCGGAGGCCGGGCCGGAGCCCGACTGGCTGCGCGGCCCGGTGCCGCCGGAACCGAACTCCGAGGCCCTGAACCCGTCCGGCGCCCTGCAGGCGGCGGACGGAACGCGCGTGCCGCCGCCGCGCCTCGCCGACGCGCAGGCCCGGCGCCGCGGGATCCTGACCCACGCCCTGCTGCAGCACCTGCCCCGGGTCGAGCCGGACCGTCGGGAGACGGCCGGGCGCGCCTTCGTGCAGGCCCGGGCGCCCGGTCTGCCGCGCGCGGCCGCCCCCGCGATCGTCCGGTCGGTCCTCCGGATCATCGACGCCCCCGACCTCGCGCCGCTCTTCGCCCGGGACGCCCGCGCGGAGGTGGCGCTGTCGGGGCGTGTCCGTGCCGGCGGGGCAGAGAGGGTAGTCCAGGGGCGCGTCGACCGCCTCGCCGTGACGGCGGACACGGTGCACCTCGCCGACTTCAAGACCGGGCGCCCGCCCGAGCCCGGCGCGCCCCTGCCCGCCGCGGAGGCCGGCCAGATCGCCCTCTACGCGCGCCTCCTCGCGCAGATCTACCCGGGCCGGACGATCCGGCCTATTCTCGTCTGGACCTCGGGGCCGGTGATCCGCGCTCTCGATTCCGACGACGTCGCGACGGCCCTGGACCGGGTCGGGATCGAGGCGTGACCCGTGCCGCCGGGCGCGTGCCCGGAAGCGGTCCGCATGCGCCAGCGCACATCGCGGCGCGGCGCTTCACCGAGAGAGCCGTGCGTCCCGGGCACTCCCGCCCTCCCCCGGAGACCGGACTTCTTGACCGGGCGCCGGGCCGTCGCCAATTCTGACCGGACCGCGCGGGCCTCTGCCCGTTCGACGCCGCCCGACGGGCGGCGGCTTCCGAAAGGTGACGTTATGGCGACGGTGAAAGTGACCGACGCGAGCTTCGAGCAGGACGTTCTCAAGTCCGCCGAGCCCGTCGTGGTGGATTTCTGGGCGGAGTGGTGCGGCCCCTGCCGTCAGATCGGCCCGGCCCTCGAGGAGATCGCGACCGACCTGCAGGGCAAGGTGAAGATCGCCAAGGTCAACGTCGACGAGAACCCGCAGATCGCCGCCCAGTACGGCATCCGCTCGATCCCGACTCTGCTGCTCTTCAAGAACGGCGAGCGCGTGGATCAGAAGGTCGGCGCTGCACCGAAGGGCGACCTGTCGCGCTGGATCGGCGCCCAGACCGCCTGACCCGCCGTCACGGCTCCGAACGACAAAAAGAAAGCCCGGCCGCGAGGCCGGGCTTTCTCGGTTTCGAGCCCAAGATTTTTTATTTCGGGATCCCGGTGCTGAGCCCGGGATCCCGTATTCCGTCTCAGTACGAGCCGAACTTGTAGTTCAGGCCGGCGCGGACGACGGCGAAGGCGTTCTCGTTCCGGCTGGCGCCGGCGAGCGAGTACACCGGCACGAGGCCGACCGGGGAGATCGCGGCGCCGACCAGCGGCGCCTGGGCGCGGCCGTTGTTGTTGTCGAGGTTCACGTACAGACCTTCGACCTTCAGCGTGACGGCCGAGGAGCGGAAGAAGTTCAGGAACGAGTCGGTGGGCAGGGCGTACTCGACACCGCCGCCGACCGTCCAGCCGGTCTTGAAGTCGTTCCGGCGGCCGGCGAAGTTCTGCAGGCCGACGCGAGCGCCGTCATCCGTGCCGGTGGCGTAGGCGAAACCGCCGGTGGCGTACACGAGGGTCCGGTCGAAGGCCCAGCCGAGACGACCGCGGACGGTGCCGAAGAAGTCGATGGTGTTGAGCGTGCCGTTGACCGGGATGAAGCCCGGGTTGATCGCCACGGCGTTGGTGGCGAAGCGGGCGCGACGGCCGAAGTCGAGGTACTGGGCGTCAGCCTCGAAGCCGATCACGGCGCCGGAGCCCGGGGTCAGCTGCCAGTTGTAGCCGATCTGGCCACCGCCCGAGAAACCCTCGCGGCTGTCGTTGCTGTAGACCAGCGACGAGCCGTTCGGCAGCAGGGCCTGGTAGGGGACGAGACCGCCCGGAACCAGAGCGACCGGGTTGCCGGGCGTCTGGACGAAGCCGCGGGTGGAGTTGCTGCTGGCGTCGAACGCGTAGCCGGCGTTGATACCGAAGTAGGCGCCGGTCCAGGTGAACACCGGAACGGGGGTGAACACCGGCGGCGGCGCGGCGCGGCGCGGCAGGTCGGCGGCCGAAGCGGCGGCCGTGAGCGCGGTGAACGCCGCGAGAGAGGTGAGAAGCTTCTTCATTACTGTGATCCCCAGCATAAGCCCGATCGAGGGTGAAGCTATGCGATCGGGCCCCGCGAGGATGTAGCTTAGCGGCCACAGCGGGAGGAAAGCGTGGCCGTGGACGGGTGTCCGTCCGGGCGATTGCGGCGATTCGACGGATTTTCGAATGCAGAATCCGGATTTCACAGGTCTCCGGTTCCCGGCCACTTGATACAGCGGCCGCGCGCGGCGCTGCCAGACTGGAGACGACTCAGACCGGCGGCGTGTCGTTGGCGGCGAGAACCATGCCGGCCAAGTAGAGCGATCCGCAGATTAGGATTCGCGGCGGACGCTCGAAGGCGACGTCCCGCACGAGGGCCAGGGCCGCCTCGATGCTCGGCGCCGCGTAGGTCTTGAGGCCGACATCCTCGCCGATCCGGGCGACCTCCTCGGCCGGGCGCGCGGCCATGGTCCCGGTGATCGGGACGGCCACCAGGGCCCGGGCCAGGCCCACGAAGTTGCGCAAGAACCCGTCGGCGTCCTTCGTGCCGAGCAGGCCGACCACGAGGACGAGCGGCACGTCGCTCTTCTCGCCGAGATCCGCCATGGCGGCCGCGAGGATCCGGCCGCCGTCGATGTTGTGGCCGCCGTCGAGCCACAGCTCGGTGCCGGGATCGAGCTGGGCAGCCAGCCGGCCGCGGCCGAGGCGCTGCAGCCGGCCCGGCCACTCGACCTCGGTCAGGCCCCGCTCCAGGGCCGCGATCCCGATGTCGCCGAACCCGGCGGCGCGCAGCGCGGTGATCGCGGTTCCGGCGTTGACCAGCTGGTGGCGCCCGGCGAGTCGCGGCCGCGGGAGGTCGAACAGGTCGGTCTCGTCCTGGTACACGAGCCGGCCGCGCTCCTCGTGCACGGAGAAGTCCTGGTTGCCCACCAGCACGGGCCCGGCCCCGAGGGCCTCCGCGCGCCGGCAGAGGACGGCGTCGGCCTCGGCGTAGTCCTGGGCGGCGATCACCGCCGGGCAGCCGCGCTTGAAGATCCCGGCCTTCTCGGTCGCGACCGACTCGACCGTGTCGCCGAGATACTCGGCGTGGTCGCGGCCGATCGGCGTCACCACCGCGCAGGCCGGCCGGTCGATGACGTTGGTGGCGTCGAGCCGGCCCCCGAGGCCGACCTCCAGGAGCAGCACGTCGGCCGGGCTCTCCGAGAAGAGCAGGAACGCCGCGGCCGTGGTGATCTCGAACATCGTGATCGGCTCGCCGGCATTGGCGCTCTCGCAGCGCGCGAAGGCGTCGGCCAGGCGGTCCTCGTCCACGAAGTGGCCGCCGCCGATCCCGCCGATGCGCATCCGCTCGTGGAAGCGGACGAGGTGCGGGGAGGTGTAGACGTGGGCGGCCAAGCCCCCGGCCTCGAGGATCGACCGCATGAACGCGATGGTCGAGCCCTTGCCGTTGGTGCCGGCCACGTGGATCACGGGCGGCAGGCGGCGCTCGGGATGGTTGAGCCGCGCGAGCAGCCGCTCGATGCGCCCGAGCGACAGGTCGATGGTGCGGGGGTGGAGCGCCAGGAAGCGCGCCATCAGGGCGTCGGACGAGGCCATCGCCGGGCTCAGGCCGCCTCGGAGGCCGCGGCCGGCGAGCCGGCCTGGGCCGCGTTGGTGAGGAGACTGCAGAGACGCGTGATCGTCTCCTTGAGCTGGTGCCGGTGGACCACCTGATCGACCATGCCGTGCTCGCGCAGGTACTCCGCCCGCTGGAAGCCGTCCGGCAGCTTCTCGCGGATCGTCTGCTCGATCACCCGCGGTCCCGCGAAGCAGATGAGCGCGCCGGGCTCGGCGAGGTGGACGTCCCCCAGCATCGCGTAGGAGGCGGTGACGCCGCCCGTCGTCGGGTTCGTCAGCACCACGATGTAGGGGAGCCTGGCCGCGTTGAGCCGGCGCACCGCCACGGTGGTCCGCGGCATCTGCATCAGCGACAGGATCCCCTCCTGCATCCGCGCGCCGCCGGAAGCCGCGAACAGCACGTAGGGCGTGCGCTTCTCCAGCGCCGTCTCGGCGCCGCGCACGAAGGCCTCGCCCGCCGCCATGCCCAGCGACCCGGCCATGAAGCCGAATTCCTGCGCGGCCAGCGTCATCGGCAGGCCGCCGACCCGGCCGAAGCCGATCTTGAACGCGTCCTGCAGGCCTGTCTTGGCCCGGGCCTCCTTGAGCCGGTCGACGTAGCGCTTCTCGTCGCGGAACTTCAGCGGGTCGGGGGTAACCTCGGGCAGGGCCACGTCGATCCACGTGCCCTCGTCGAACATCATCTTCAGGCGCGCCTGGGCGCCCATCTTCAGGTGATGCTCGGAGCCGGGAATGACCCAGTGATTGGCCTCCACCTCCTTGTGGAACACCATCTGCCCCGTGTCCGGGCACTTGACCCAGAGGTTCTCGGGCGTCTCGCGCTTGAACAAGGTCTTGATCCGGGGGCGCACCACCTCCGAGATCCAGTTCATCGGTTCGACCATCGACTTGCGTCCGTCCGCTTCAAGCCCGCGCAGATATCAGGTGCGGCGCGCTCCGCCGCCAGGGGTGCCCGGTCCGCGCGTCAGGCGGCCCGCCCGACGCCCGCCGACCGCACGCCCGCGGCGTGTTCGCGCACCAGCTCCGTCACAGCCTCGACGCTTCCGGCCTGCGCCCTGCCCTCGCCGTCGAGGGAGCGTACCAGGGCGTCCACGAGCGCGGAGCCGACCACGACGCCGTCGGCACCCTCGGCGATCGCCGCCGCGTGGGCGCCAGTCTTGACGCCGAACCCCACGACGACGGGCAGCTCGGTGTGGCGGCGGATGCGGGCGACCGCCTCGGAGACCTTGCCGAAATCCGGGGTCGCCGTCCCGGTGATGCCGGTGATCGACACGTAGTAGACGAAGCCCGCCGTGTTCGCGAGGACGGCCGGCAGGCGCCGCTCGTCGGTGGTGGGCGTGGCGAGGCGGATGAAGGCGAGGCCCTTGCCGAGGGCCGGCAGGCACAGCTCGGAATCCTCCTCGGGCGGGAGGTCGACGACGATCAACCCGTCGACGCCGGCCGCCAGCGCGTCGTCGAGGAAGCGGTCGACGCCGTAGGTGTGGATCGGGTTGTAGTACCCCATCAGCACGACGGGCGTGCTGTCGTTGCCGGCGCGGAAGCGGCGCACGAGGTCGAGGGTGCCCGACACCGTCTGGCCCGCCTTGAGCGCCCGCAGGCCGGCCGCCTGGATCGCCGGGCCGTCCGCCATCGGGTCGGTGAACGGCAGGCCGAATTCCAGGATGTCGGCGCCGGCGCCCGGCAGCGCCTTCAGGACCTCCAGCGAGGTCGCGGGATCGGGATCGCCGGACATCACGTAGGTGACGAGGACGGACCGGTTCTCCGCGCGGGCGCGGGCGAAGGTGGCGTCGATGCGGCTCGGCATGGTCGGTCGATATTCGCTTCTGCAGGGCCGCCGACGGCCCGGGATTGCCCCCGCGCTACACCAAAGGCACCGGCCCGTGAAGCGGGCCGGCCCGCGGCGACCGCGGGCGAAGGCGTCCCGGAGGACCGGCCGCCCGCGAGACGCGGCCATGCGCGCGGGCCGGTTGCCGAGACGGCGGCGCCGGCCTAGCCCTCGCCCATGCCCGAGTCAGCCCTCCCGTCGCGCCCCCTGGCGACGCTCCTGTTCGACATGGACGGGACGATCATCAGCTCGATCGCCTCCGCGGAGCGGATCTGGTCGCGCTGGGCCGAGGCGCACGGCCTCGACGCGGCGTCCTTCCTGCCGACGATCCACGGCGTGCAATCGGTCGAGACCATCCGGCGGCTGAACCTGCCGGGCGTCGATCCCGTGGCCGAGGCCACCGCGATCACCGAGGCCGAGATGGCGGATGTCGACGACATCGTGGCCATCCCGGGGGCGCGGGCCTTCCTGGAGGCGCTGCCGCGCCACCGCTGGGCGATCGTCACCTCGGCGCCCCGGCGGCTGGCGGAGCGCCGCCTCGCGGCGGCCGGCATGCCGGTCCCCGACCTTCTCGTGGCCGCCGAGGACGTGGCGCGGGGCAAGCCCGCGCCGGACTGCTTCCTGCTGGCGGCCAGACGCCTCGGCGTCGCGGCGGCGGACTGCCTCGTGTTCGAGGACGCCCCGGCCGGCATCCGTGCGGCCGAGGCCGCGGATGCGGCCGTCGTGGTCGTCACCGCCACCCATCACGAGCCGGTGAGGACCAATCATCCCACGATCGCCGACTACACCGGGCTGCGCGTCGCGGCGGCGGCGGAGGGGATCCGGGTGACACGGACCGCCTGAGCCTCTCCATCCCGGCCGCGGATCCGCTGGCGGCCGGCCCCGCCCGGTCGTAACGCCCGTCGTCTCGCCCGCCCGCGCCGCGCGGCGCGGATCGCGGTGAAGGGAGACGGCCATGGTGACGATCAGTCGACGCCGCGCGCTCGGGGCGGTCGCCGC